>JAPLQK010000073.1 GCA_026399735.1 Pseudomonadota bacterium | reverse complement strand
TTATCGCTGCCAATTCGGCCCGCTCATCCGCAAGCAACGTCACTTTGTATAGCTTCATTGAAAAACCCTCGCCATCTTGAATTGATGGCGAAAGTATAGCGCATTTTATACGTCATATCATGCATGACATGACACTAGTATGATTACCCGTTATTTGTGTTCATCTGTGACAAAGCAGAAATAAGATTGTGCGCTTGATTATTCACGTTTCTTTCTTGGAGGGGCTTGGGGGAATCACGTGTTCAAATTTCTTATTTTCATGGTGCAGGTTTGACGTTAATCAATCAACGTTACGATCGGTTTGAGCCTGGCGATCGGATCTCCCAGCGTATAGGCAAAGGAAACTGACACTTGTTGATTTGCCGTTACCTCCAGCGGGTCGGACAACGGCATGATCAGGTATTGACTGAACCAGTCGATGCTGCGTTGTTCGGTTTCTACGATGGTCAGCACATTTTTGGTGATAAAACGCAGTGCATTGAGTGAGCCGCTCTCTGTAATGGTAATCTCGCCCTGCCATGCACAATCCATTGGTAACGACTCCCCGTAACTGGCCACTTGAAACAGTGCCGGTTTCGCCAGTTCGCGGGTGTGCTGATGCCGTGCGGATGGATCCTGAAGCGAGGGAATTGGTGCGTAGTAACCGTTGAAGTCAAACGATTGCTGTACCGGCTGTACGGCCTGGAGAAAGGCTTCTGGCAGGAACAGCGGCAGCGGGGCGCCGAATTTCTCCAGATAACGCCGTTTGAAACTGGCTAACACCGGCACCTGTTTCTCGCGCAGCATGCCTACATGCAACATTTCGCAAATGACGACATCCACTGGTTCCGGTGGCAGGTAGTCGAACGCGTCGGCCTGAATGACCTCGACTCGTTCAGCGCCGGGGTTGATGGAAAGCAGGCGGCCTGCCGCCTGAACCAGTTCCGGGTTGCGTTCCACGCACCACACGCGGCTTGCGCGTTGCGCTGCAAAAAAAGACAGCACACCGGTGCCGCCGCCAAGATCAAGCACATTGGAACCTGCCGGTACGGCAATGGCAATGGCTTCGCGGAATGCCTCCATGCGCGCCGGATCCGCCAGCATATTGTGGTGGTAAATGAAAGGGATGAACTGGCCCAGTTCCAGATGTTCTTGCGAGGTGGTTGTTTTCATCGGTATCCAGGACTATCCAAAAAAACATCTTCAAAATACGGTACGCACCACCTTGAAAATTGGCTGATAGCCCCCATAAAGGCTGCAGTCATGAGGGTATGAACCTGTATCAGTCTTATCGGCAGGTTTTACGGGATTCGTAGGGTGGGGTAGAAAACCATGTTTCCCGGCTGCGCTGCGGCGATGTGCTCAGGTATAATGAACAATTTTCAAATCATTCGATAGGGAAGACCATGCCAATTTATGCTTATGCGTGTTCTGATTGCGGCCTGCAACAGGACGTGATGCAAAAAATGAGCGATGATCCGCTTAATACTTGCCCGGAGTGCGGCAAGGAAAGTTTTACCAAACAATTGACCGCTGCCGGGTTCCAGTTGAAGGGCAGCGGCTATTATGCGACCGATTTCAAGAGTAAACCCAAAGCGGATTGTGCGCCTTGTGCCAGTGCGGGTTCATGCCCGGCGGCAAACGCCTGATTGATGAAAAAGTTTCTCGTCACAGGTCTTCTGGTTTGGGTGCCGCTGGGTATCACGATCTGGGTGTTGAATCTGACCATCACCACGATGGATCGAACCTTGCTGTTGTTGCCGCAACACTGGCAACCCGTCAATTTTTTGCCGTTTCCCGTTCCGGGGCTAGGAATTATTCTGACCTTTGCGGTGGTGTTGCTGACCGGTTTGCTGATTCGCAACGTGTTCGGCCAGCGGCTGTGGGCCGCCTCCGAGAAGGGAATGCTGCATATTCCGTTTTTTGGCAATATTTACAAGGGTGTGAAGCAGGTCAGTGACACCTTGTTGTCCGGCAGCGGTAATTCGTTTCGCAAGGTATTGCTGGTGCGCTATCCGCACCCGGAGGCCTGGTCGCTTGCCTTTCAAACCAACGTGCCTAATGAGGTGGCAGGACGGTTTGATGACGAGTATGTGGCGGTGTTCATTCCCACCACACCCAGTCCGGTGAACGGTTTTTATTTTTTCGTGCGTAAAGTCGACACCATCGTGCTGGATATGACGGTGGATGTCGCTTTGCGCTCCATTGTTTCAATGGGTGTGGTGTCCGATGTTTCATCGGCTCAGTACCCCACAGCCAATATTTCTTAGAGAATCAGATTATGCGTACACATTATTGCGGCACACTTAACACCGACCAACTCGACCAGACCGTGAGTATTTGCGGCTGGGCGCATCGCCGCCGCGATCATGGAGGCGTTATTTTTATCGACTTGCGCGACCGTGAAGGTCTGGCTCAGGTGGTATGCAATCCTGACAATGTGGCGATGTTCAAGATCGCCGAATCGGTTCGTAACGAATTTGTGTTGCGCATTACGGGTCTGGTGCGTCGCCGTCCTGAAGGCGCGTCCAACAGCAATCTGGTCAGCGGTGAAATTGAAATCCTGTGCCAGGAAATCGAGGTGCTGAATGCGTCGATTACGCCGCCGTTCCAGCTGGATGACGACAACCTGTCCGAAAACGTGCGTCTGACCCATCGCGTGATCGATCTGCGCCGTCCGCAGATGCAAAAAAACATGATGTTGCGCTACAAGGTATCGATGGCGTTCCGCCGTTTTCTGGACAGTCGCGGTTTTATCGACATCGAAACGCCAATGCTGACCAAATCCACACCGGAAGGTGCGCGCGATTATCTGGTGCCGTCGCGTGTGCATCCGGGTGAATTTTTCGCATTGCCGCAATCTCCTCAATTATTCAAGCAGTTACTGATGGTTGCGGGTTTCGATCGCTATTATCAGATCACCAAATGTTTCCGCGACGAAGACTTGCGTGCCGACCGTCAGCCTGAATTCACTCAGGTGGATATCGAGACCTCGTTCCTGAACGAGACGCAGATTACCGCGCTGACAGAAGAGCTGATCCGCACCGTGTTCAAGGAAGCGCTGGATGTGGATTTGCCTAATCCGTTCCCGCGCATGGCGTACAGTGAAACGATGGCGCGCTTCGGCTCCGACAAGCCGGATTTGCGCGTGACGCTCGAACTGACTGAAGTCACCGACGCGATGAAGGATGTTGCGTTCAAGGTGTTCGCAGGCGTGGCGAATTCTGCGAACGGTCGTATCGCGGCGATGCGCGTGCCCGGTGGCGCTGCGTTCACCCGTGGCGAGATCGACGAGTATACCAAGTTTGTCGGTATCTACGGTGCGCGCGGCCTGGCTTACATCAAGGTCAACGATATTACGCAACTCAATGAAACCGGCTTGCAATCGCCTATCGTGAAGAACATTCACGAAGCGGCGCTGAAAACCGTGATCGAACGTACCGGCGCGCAGAATGGCGACATTATTTTCTTCGGCGCCGATAAGGAAAAGGTCGTCAACGATGCGCTGGGCGCATTGCGCTGCAAGATCGGGCACGAAAAGGGACATACCAACGGAAATATTTGGGAGCCGTTGTGGGTGGTGGACTTCCCGATGTTCGAATACGACGAGGAAGGAAAACGCTGGAATGCCTGTCACCATCCGTTCACAGCCCCTAAGGATGAGCATCTGGCCTTGCTGGAAACCGATCCGGGCAAGTGTCTGGCCAAGGCCTACGATCTGGCATTGAACGGATCGGAACTGGGCGGAGGTTCGGTGCGTATCCACAAGGCGGAAGTACAGAGTCAGGTGTTCCGCGCGCTCAATATCGACGCGGAAGAAGCACAACTCAAGTTCGGTTTCCTGCTCGACGCGTTGCAATATGGCGCACCGCCGCACGGTGGTCTGGCGTTCGGCCTGGATCGCATCGTCACCATGATGACGGGTTCGGAATCAATACGCGATGTGATCGCCTTCCCCAAGACGCAGCGCGCGCAATGTCTGCTGACGCAAGCGCCTTCAGCGGTGGATGAACGACAGTTGCGCGATTTGCACATCCGTCTGCGCCAGCAAGTGCAGACGACGGCTGAAGTTACCAGAGAATAATCATGGCGTTGCGAGTCTGGCTGATGTGGTTCATGTTGTGCGTGTCGGCAGGCGCGCAGGCTCACGGGCATCATGCACACCATGCGCAGCAAAGCGCTCAAATCGCGACGATAAGCGCAGCCGAGTTGCCTGCCGAAGCGAATGATACCTTGCGTGCCATCAAACAGGGCGGGCCGTTCGCCTATCCGCGCGACGGGGTGGTGTTCGGCAATTACGAACACAAGCTGCCGGAACTGTCGCGCGGCTGCACCTCCGACACGTTACTGACGAAGTCCGCCGATTGCGGGAGGAAGTGCGAGGCGGGCGTTCCCGCACCAAAGGACTCCGTCCCACCGTGTCGCGCCCGCTACCATGAATACACGGTGAAAACACCGGGTGTACACAACCGGGGCACCCGCCGTATTATCGCAGGCAGTCCGGCTGAGTATTATTACAGCGCAGATCATTATCAAACTTTCAAACGCATACGGGAGTAGTCATGGACGTAGCTGCGGCACCACAACTGAACAATCTGGCAGCGGCGGGCTGCCATAAGCTGGACTGTAGTGTGGAAGTGCTGTTAAAAATGGCCGATGAGGCCGGGTTCGCGCTGTTTGAAGCTGATTTGAAGGGGATCAAGGGCAAGAAAAATCTGCTTAATGCGCTGGCCAAAGCGACCAGGTTTCCCGATGAGTTTGGCGCGAACTGGGATGCGCTGGTCGATGTGTTGTGCGATTTGTCATGGGACGCAGCGCCAGGCTATGTGCTGCTGCTGCGTAATGTCAGCCCCACGCTGGGTTTGTCTTCGAATGACCGTGAAATCGCGCAGGATATTTTCGATGATACGGTGGTGTACTGGCGACAGCGCAGCAAACCGTTCTGGGTTTTATTCGCCTGAGCATGACAGGTAAAAAACAACCCGTCTCGGTACTGGTGGTGATCTACACCTCAGAACTTGACGTATTATTGCTGGAGCGCGCGGATCATCCCGGTTACTGGCAATCCGTTACCGGCAGCCGTGACGGTATCGAGACCTTGCGCGATACGGCGATACGCGAAGTGGCTGAGGAAACGGGGCTGGATGCCGGTCAATATGAACTCACCGACTGGCAGTTTCAGAATCATTATGAAATTTATCCGCACTGGCAACATCGCTACCCTGCGGGCGTGACACAAAATGTTGAGCATGTGTATGGCTTGCAGTTGCCTGCCCGCGTTGCGATCAGAATAGCCCCTCGCGAGCATCTGAATTTTCAATGGTTGCCGTTGCAGGAAGCTGCGGATAAAGTCTTTTCGCCGAGTAACCGTGCAATGATATTGGAAGTGATGCAGCGTGTAATCAGGAAAAATCCATGAGCGAAATCGCCATACCTTACGACCATCCGGGTTGTTCCACCGCTTCAGCATGGGCCAGTATACCGCGTGAGCCGGATCTGCCGGAAAAATCCGAATTGATAGCCCGTATCAAACGTTTGTTGATCGAACAGGATGCGGTGCTGGTGGCGCATTATTATGTGCATTCCGATTTGCAGGACCTGGCGGAGGCGACCGGCGGCATCGTGTCGGATTCGCTGGATATGGCCAACTTCGGCCATCAGCACAAGGCCCGGACCATCGTCGTGGCGGGTGTGCGATTTATGGGTGAAACCGCCAAGATTCTCAATCCGGAAAAACGCGTGCTGATGCCCGACCCGGGCGCGGAATGTTCGCTTGATCTTGGCTGTCCGTCCGATGAATTCTCGGCGTTCTGCGATGCGCACCCGGATAGAGTCGTGGTGGTGTATGCCAATACCAGTGCTGCAGTGAAGGCGCGTGCCGACTGGATGGTGACCAGCTCTATCGCCTTGCCGGTGGTCAAACATCTGCACGAACAAGGCCGTAAAATCCTCTGGGCGCCGGATCGCCATCTGGGTAACTATGTCCAGGAGCAGTCTGGTGCGGACATGTTGCTCTGGCAAGGCTCGTGTGTGGTGCATGATGAATACAAAGCGAAAGAACTTATTGAATTAAAAGGAAAATATCCAGGGTGTCGGGTGCTGGTGCATCCCGAGTCGCCACGCGCGGTGATTCAGCTGGCGGATGTGATTGGTTCCACCACGCAACTTATCAATGCCGCACGCAACTCGGATGCGGATGTGTTTATCGTCGCCACCGACAACGGCATCCTGCACAAAATGCGCACGCTTTGCCCGGATAAACTGTTCCTCGAAGCGCCCACCGCAGGGGCCGGGGCGAACTGCACCAGTTGCAGCCATTGCCCGTGGATGGCGATGAATGGTCTGATCAATCTGGCACAAGTGCTGGAAACCGGTGCGAATGAAATACATGTCGATCCTGCCATTATTCCGCGCGCTGTACAGCCGATTAAGCGTATGCTGGATTTTGCAAAAGCCATCAATCTGCCGACGCGTGGCATCGGTAACGCCTGATCAGCCGGGCGATGAAATACAAAAAGCCTGGCCGTACCGTGGCTTCCGTAACAAGTTGAAGCTCGCCTGATGAATCGGGGTATCCTGCCGCTCTGATGACAGGCGGCCAATGAATGTTATCAGGCAAACCGTGCCTCACCTTGTTAAAGGGCCGGTATCAACCGGATGATTTGAAATATGGATAATGTATGAAAACAGCAAGTTTCCCAAACAATGAGCAAGCGCGTTTAGAGACGCTCAGAAGTTACGATATCCTTGATACGGAACCCGAGGCCGAGTTTGACAGCATGGTACAGCTGGCTGCTGCCATCTGCGAAACGCCCATTGCCGCCATCAGTTTGATTGACAGCGATCGTCAGTGGTTCAAGGCCATCACGGGCCTGGATACCAAAGAAACTTCCAGAGATCTGGCCTTTTGCGCGCACGCCATTCTGCAAAAGGAAATTCTTATTGTGCCGGATGCGTTGAAGGATGATCGTTTTTTCGATAATGCACTGGTGACCGCTGAGCCTAACATCCGTTTTTATGCGGGTGCGCCGCTGATCAGTTCGGAGGGTTATTCTCTGGGTACGATCTGTGTCATTGATCGCGTGCCGCGCAAATTGAACGAGAACCAGTTGCTGGCACTTAAAGCGCTGTCAGGTCATATCACCACTCAGCTGGAGCTGAGATTGTCACACCGGAAGATCAACGTATACCTGAAAGAATTGCACAGCACGCAAAAAGTATTAAACGCCGTGATTAACGCCAGCCCTGATTGCATCAGCTTTAAAGATGGTGAAGGGCATTGGCTGACAGCCAATGAAGCCGGACTGAAGTTATTCTGTCTGGACAATCAAAATTATTATGGCAAGACTGACCTTGAATTGGCCGCGCAGACGCACCCGATTTATAAGAAATCCTTCGAAAACTGCCTGATAAGCGATGAGCAGGCCTGGCATGCGCACAAGTTGACGCGAACGGAAGAGATCGTTCCTTTGCCCGAGGGCGGAGACAGGGTTTTCGATGTATATAAAATACCGCTGTTTAACGAAGATAGCAGCCGACACGGTTTGGTGGTCATTGGGCGCGACATCACCGAACGAAAACAGGCTGAGCATGAAATTTACAAACTGGCGTTTTATGACTCACTGACCAGGCTGCCGAATCGTCGTTTGATGTTGGATCGCTTGCAACATGCGATGGCGGCCAGTCTGCGCAATGGCCATTATGGTGCGGTGCTGTTTCTGGATATGGATAACTTCAAAACGATCAATGATGCTCAAGGTCATGCGACGGGTGATCTGTTATTGATTGAGGTGGCTCGTCGCCTGCAGCATTGTGTGCGCGAGGGTGATACTGTGGCAAGGCTGGGCGGTGATGAATTTGTCGTGTTGCTCGAAGAGATGAGCAGTCAGGCGGATGTCGCTGCGGCTCAGACTGAACTGGTTGCAGAAAAAATCCGCAACCTGCTGAATCAGCCTTATATGCTCAGGGATTATGAGTGCCGTACCACACCCAGCATCGGCATTTGCCTGTTTCGCGGCCAACAGGAAAGCATGGGAGATCTGCTGATGCACGCGGATGCGGCTATGTATCAGGCCAAAACGGCAGGGCGTAATGCCATTCGTTTCTTTGATCCCAACATGCAGGCAGCACTGGATATGCGAATTGCCATGGAAGCGGATCTGCGTTGTGCAGTAGAGAAACAACAGTTTCATCTCTATTACCAGGTGCAGGTGAATAGCCTTGGTAAGGCCACCGGCGCGGAAGTGCTGTTGCGCTGGCTAAATCCGGAGCGAGGTTTTGTATTTCCGGATCAATTTATTCCGCTTGCAGAGGAAACCGGACTGATCGTGCCGATCGGATTGTGGGTTCTGGATGCCGCATGCACAAAACTCAAAGCGTGGCAGGATAGCGTGTTGACACGTGACCTGACCCTGGCAGTCAACGTCAGCGCCAAGCAATTTCGCCAGGCGGATTTTGTTGAACAGGTGCAGCGCGTATTGTTGAACAGCGGCGCCAAGCCCTCTTTGCTCAAGTTGGAATTGACGGAAAGCACTGTGCTGGAAAACGTGGATGACACCATCGCCAAGATGCGTGAAATAAAATTGCTGGGGGTGAGTTTCTCGATGGACGATTTCGGCACCGGCTATTCTTCGCTGCAATATCTGAAGCGCCTGCCGCTGGATCAAATCAAGATCGACAAATCTTTTGTGCTTGATATCACCAGCGATCCGAATGATGCCGTCATTGTGCAGACCATTATTGCGATGACCAATGCCTTGGGGCTGAATGTGATAGCAGAAGGGGTTGAGACCGATGAGCAAAGGGTATTTCTGGACAAGCACGGCTGCCACGCCTTTCAGGGTTACTTGTTTAGCAGACCGGTTCCTGTGGAGGAATTTGAAGCGTGGCTGATTCGGCATTCATGAGGTATCCTTAGATACTGGAATACATTATGCGCGGTTAAAAACAGTTGGATTCATTGCAACACGCTTTTCGGGATTCTGAGCGTGGGCATATGGAATGAATCTGGCGAGTCCCGGAATCAGGCAGATAGAATGAGGTTTGATCAAGCGTATGAGTGAGAAGAGCAGCCAGACAGAGCAGGAATTGCAAAGGCTCAGGGCCATTATGGTTTCAATAGATGACGCGATCATCAGCATGACGCTGGATGGCATTATTCAGAGCTGGAACCCCGGAGCGGAAGCGATTTTCGGCTATACAGAACTTATCGGCCAATCAATGCAGGTGTTATTGCCTCCGGATCGGCTTGATGAGGCGTCTGATGTTCTGCTGCGTATCTCGCGTGGCGAGAAACTCAATCACTTTGAAACCATGCGTCTGTGCAAGGATGGCATGCTTATCAGGATTTCAGCAACGATTTTACCGGTTTATGATGATCAGGGCAGGGTGGTCGGTGCTTCTGAAATTATTCGTGACATCACAGAATACAAAATAGCGGAAGAGCAGTTACGTATTGCGGCAGCCGTTTTTGCAACGCACGAGGCCATTGTTGTAACAGATGCCGACGCCAATATCATCCGCGTTAATCAGGCATTTGAAGATATTACCGGTTATTCCTCGGCCGATGCACTGGGTAAGAATCCCCGCATTTTGAAATCAGGTCATCACGACAAGGGATTCTACAAGGCAATGTGGCAACAACTGCTGGCCAGCGGTTCGTGGAAGGGAGAAATTTGGGACCGTCGCAAGACGGGCGAGATTTATCCGAAATGGTTGTCGATCTCGGTGGTCCGCGATGATGCAGGAAATATCACTCACTACGTCAGCAGTTTTACCGATATTTCGGAACGCAAAGCCTCGGAAGAGCGTGTGCGTCATCTGGCTTATCACGATCCGTTAACCGGGCTTGCCAATCGATTCAGCCTGCATGAGCGTTTGACGCAGGCGCTGGACCTGGCTGTGCGCAATAAAAGACTGTTGGCGATCATGCTGCTGGATCTTGACCATTTCAAAATAATAAACGATACGCTGGGTCATCCGACCGGAGATCAACTGCTGATACAGGTCGCGCAACGCCTTAGCTCATCGGTCCGACATAGCGATTTTGTAGCAAGGCTGGGCGGGGACGAATTTGTCATCATGCTACCCGAGATTGATGCTTCAGGCGATGTCGCGCATGTGGCAGATAAAATACTGAAATCACTGTCGGAACCCTATTTGATTAACGGGCAGGAACTGCGTACTTCGCCGAGTATTGGCATTTGCCTTTATCCTGAGGATGCGACGGAGGATCAGGACCTGATCAAGAAGGCGGATGTGGCGATGTATCACGCTAAAGCTAACGGACGGGGAAATTACCAGTTTTTCAATGAGGGAATGCAGCAGGCCGCACTCAAGCGAATCCGTATCGAGCGTGATCTGAGGGTAGCGCTGGTAAAGCAGCAATTCATGCTTCATTATCAGCCCCAGCTGGATTTAACCACAGGTCAACTGGTGGCTGTCGAGGCGCTCGTGCGCTGGCAGCACCCCGAGCACGGCATGGTTTCTCCTATGGAATTCATTCCCATTGCGGAAGAAACCGGTTTGATCATTCCAATCGGCGACTGGGTGATACAGGAGGCTTGCCGGCAGCTGGCCCAATGGCGAACAGGCGGCATCAATCATATCCGGATGTCGGTCAATCTTGCTGCCAGTCAATTTTCTGATCGCGATCTTCCGGCACGAATTCAGGAAATACTGGCACAGTATGATTTGCCATCGGGTAGTCTTGATCTTGAGGTAACGGAATCCATGACGATGAAATCGCCCACCGATACGGTCGCAATGATGAAAGTGCTGACCGGTCATGGCCAGTCCCTGTCGATCGATGACTTCGGTACCGGCTATTCATCGCTGGCTTATCTCAAGTTGTTCCCGATCAGTACGCTCAAGATTGACCGTTCCTTCGTCAAGGACATTGAAACCGATGCGGACGACGCAAGCATCTGCGACATAACCGTGCTGCTTGCCCATAAATTGGGTATGAAGGTGGTTGCGGAAGGGGTGGAAACAGAAGCGCAGCTCAAGTACTTGTTATCCATCGGCTGCGAAAAGATTCAGGGTTATCTGATCAGTCGACCGCTGCCCGCAGATCAGATGGAGCGCTTTATTCGTAGCCACACCACCATGACCAGTTTGGGCACGATAGATCTTTGGAATTGAAATAAAGACTGGCACGATTTCCGGCTTGCAGGACTTGAAGCCTCGCGTTCATGGAAGGTTGTTATAACTGTATGAGCTTATTCTCGCTAAGAAAACGTATTTTTCTGCCGCTGATCGTGGCAGGTATTGTCGTCTTTGGAATCGGCAGTTACTTTGTCAGCAATCTGGAAAACCGGCAAAAACAGGATGCTGTCCATCAGGAAACCGAAGCCATGCAGAGTCATCTGCAATCGATGCTGGACGCAAAATCCGAGGTAATGGAAGCGAGCCTGCGTTTCATCGCACAGGACAAATTGCTGGTCGCAGCACTGCAGTCCAAGGATCGCAAAGCCTTGCTGGCGCTGAGTGCACCCATTTTTGAGCGCCTGCATCAGCAACATAACGTCACGCATTTCTATTTTCACGATGCGCACCGCGTCAATCTGCTGCGCGTTCATCAGCCGAAAAGATTTGGCGATACCATTAATCGCTACACTGCACTGGGGGCCGAAAAAAGCGCTGCCCCGTTTTCGGGAATAGAACTCGGGCCATTGGGAACCTTTACACTGCGTTCCGTGTTGCCCGTTGTTAATGACGGGCAACTGATCGGCTACATTGAACTGGGGCAGGAGATCGATGCGCTTATTCAGGAAGCGCATACCGTGTTCCATGTTGAGCTGTTCATACTCGTCGGCAAACAGTATCTGGTGCAGCAAGACTGGGAAGCGGGTATGCGTATGCTGGGGCGGCCATTCGACTGGAATAAGCTGCCTGCCTATGTGTTGGCGTCGCAGAGCTTGCAGGAGGCGCCCATTGAGGCGCTTAAGCAGTTCAGCGCCGTCCGGCCAGGTAAGGACAGTCGCATCCTCCGCGACATTGATTTTCAGGGGCATCGCTACTGGGCAGGCATGATTCCCGTGAACGATGCCGGTGGGCGTCAGGTCGCCACGCTGGTCATGCTGCGCGACATGACACAACTCATAAGTCAGTCGGAAAAGGACATGCTGCTGTTCACCGGTATTTCCGCTGTGATGAGCCTGGGTATTATGGTGCTTTTTTACATGATTCTGGGTCGGATCGAACAGCAACTGACTCAATCCCGTCAACAGCTTCTGGAAGAGGGCAAAAAACGCGAGGGTATGCAAGCCGGCTTCATCAGGCAATTGCAGACCGAGCATCTTAAACTGCATGAAAGCGAAGAGAAATTTGAAAAAATCAGCGCGTCTGCTCAGGATGCGATTATCTGCATGGATAATGAAGGCAATATTTCTTTCTGGAATCATGCCGCTGAAACGATATTTGGCTATGCGCAAGAAGAGGCGCTGGGGAAAAACCTGCACAAACTGATTGTGCCGGAGCGCTTTCGTGAGATTCATCTCAAGGCTTTTCCTGAATTTCAGAAAAGCGGTCAGGGTGCGGCGCTGGGCAAAACACTGGAGCTGACCGCGATTCACAAGGATGGCACGGAGTTCCCTGTCGAAATTGCGTTGTCTGCCACGCTGATCGCGGGGAAATGGCATGGCATCGGCGTGTTGCGAAATATTTCAGAACGCAAGCTGGCGCAGTTGGAAATTCAGCAGGCGCTGCATATCCAGCGCGTGCTGGACTCGATACTGAATATCTCGCTGCCCCCGCTGACACTCAAGGAAGTGCTGTTGAAATCCCTTGATGTTGTGCTCTCCATTCCGGCTTTTTCGTTACTGAACAAGGGTTCCGTTTTTCTGGTCGTCAACGGCGAACAAACACTGGAAATGGTGGCGCAGCGTAATTTGCCGGACGCACTGTTGCATTCATGTGCCCTGCTGCCATTTGGTCGTTGTCTGTGCGGCAAGGCGGCTCAAAGCCGCGAAATTGTTTTTTTCAACCACCTTGATCCACAGCATGAAATCAGATATGAAGGTATTCAGCCGCATGGACACTACTGCATCCCGATCATGTCGGAAGGCATGTTGCTTGGTGTACTGAATGCTTATGTCGCAGCGGGCCATGTCAGCGATGAGATTGAGAAAAGGTTCCTCAAAACGGTGGCTGATACCATGGCTGTTGTCATCGAACGCAAGCTGACCGAGGAAAAACTCCGGGAGCTGGCACATAACGACCCCTTGACCGGTTTGCCCAATCGCGCGCTGTTTCATGATCGTCTGGAACAGGGGCTGGCGCAGCGCCATCAACAGGGGTTGACGGTCATGTTCATCGATCTTGATCATTTCAAGGAAATTAACGACACGCTGGGTCACGATATGGGTGATGTGCTGCTAAAGGCGACTGCTAACCGCCTGCTTGCCTGCGTGCGAAAATCGGATACGGTGGCGCGGATGGGTGGAGATGAGTTCACGGTTATTCTGACTGAGACAACAACTTCTGAAAGCGCTGAACATGTTGCTCAAAGTATTCTCAAGGCGCTGATGCAACCATTTGATTTGAATGGAATACGTTGCAATATCGGATGCAGTATCGGTATTGCCTGTTATCCCGCACACGGCATGGACAGTGAAACCCTGCTCAAGAACGCAGATACGGCAATGTATCGGGCTAAGATAAAACGAAATACCTACTGTTACTATAGCGGCGACTAGGTAGCGGTTTCGGACAACGACAATCAGGAGTTGGCAAAATGCAAACGCTTACAGTTGCCACCTACAATATCCACAAGGGGTTTTCCCATTTCAACAGGCGGGTAGTGATGCACGAGCTGCGCGAGCGTCTGCGCGAGCTGGATGCGGATATCGTGTTTTTGCAGGAGGTGCAGGGCGAACATAACCGCCATGCCGGGAATTTTGCCAACTATCCTGAAGGCGCGCAGCACGAATTCATCGCAGACAGGCGCTGGCCGTTTTCAGCTTATGGCAAGAACTGTGTGTATGAGGCAGGTCATCACGGCAACGCGATACTCAGCCGTTATCCCATCGTGCAGACGCTTAATACGGACATATCGGCCCATCGTTTTGAGAGTCGTGGCTTGCTGCATTGCGAGGTTCAGCTTGAAGGTGGACAGCGTGTGCATTGTCTTTGCGCACATTTTGGCCTGTTCGCCAGGGGGCGGCGTGCGCAAACAGCAGCGTTGATTGAATACGTGCGCGAAACGATACCAGCCGGCGTTCCGGTAATCATTGCCGGTGATTTTAATGACTGGCGCAATCAGATGAGTCATGCAATCGCCCGCGACTTAGGCATGCACGATGCGTTTCATCTGCACGGCGGACGTGTGGCACGCAGTTTTCCGGCCAGATTGCCGCTGTTTCGTCTTGACCGCATTTATCTGCGCGGTTTTACAGTGTCACAAACGGATGTGCATGTGGGTGGTCTTTGGCAACGTCTGTCTGATCATGCCGCGCTATCGGCTATTTTGAAGCGCAATGTCTGACACCTGCCAGGTAGACGGCAACGGGCTTATGCTGTTGCAAAATGGCGTTGCGTATTTCCCGCAACTTTGCGCCGACATGGACGCTGCGCAACGCTATATTTATCTGGAAACCTATATTTTCGCAGCTGATAAATCCGGTCGCATGGTGTCGGAAGCCTTACAGCGAGCCGCACTGCGTGGCCTGGAAGTGCGTGTGCTGCTGGATGGTTTTGGTTCGGGTGATTTGCCGCAACACTGGCTTGATGAATTGAAGGCGGCGGGTGTACAAGTGCATTTGTTCCGGCGTGAACTCTATCGTTTCAAGTTGCGTCGCCATCGCTTGCGCCGCTTGCATCGCAAACTGGTGGTGTTGGATGATGAGCTGGCCTATATCGGCGGCATCAATATCATCGACGATGCCACGGGAAATGCCGATGCGCCGCGCTTCGACTTTGCGGTGCGTGTTGAGGGGCGGGTGGCGGGCGAAATTTATGAGGTCATGCGCCGCATGTGGATCGCAGTATTATGGGCCAGAGGCCAGCGTATAGAGCGATTTTTTGCCTCGCGACGGAAGCGTCAGCCCAATATCAAGGTGTTGTTGCGAGATAATTTGCGCCATCGACGCGAAATTGAACGTGCCTATTTAAAAGCGATCAGCGGTGCGCAGTCCGAAGTCGTGATTGCCAATGCCTATTTTTTGCCCGGGCGGATGTTTCGCCGTGCGTTGATTCAGGCGGCGCGGCGCGGCGTCCGCGTGATTTTATTGCTTCAGGGCAGGGTGGAACACCGGCTGTTTCACTATGCGACGCACGCGTTGTACGGACAATTGCTGTCGGCGGGTGTCGAGATATATGAGTATCAGACAGGTCTTTTACATGCAAAAGTTGCCGTGGTAGATGGAGTGTGGGTAACGGTCGGCTCTTCGAATATCGATCCCTTCAGCTTGTTGCTGGCAAGGGAAGCCAATCTCGTGGTAACTGACACCGGTTTTGCCGCAGTTTTACGCGAAAAACTGTTCGCTGCCATCTCGCAGGATGCGCGGCGTATTGAGCTTGAGCACTGGAAGCGGCAGGGCTGGTGGGCGTGTCTTGTCGCGAGGTCGAGCTATTTCCTTGTCCGTATGATGATAGGCGTATTGGGGTACGGAAAACGCAGCGTTTAACGCGGGTGGTATTTCCATTTGCCTGCTGTGTTCAGCGGCTATAATAAACCACTGATATTTACTGCACATTGATTATGCGATCACATTCAAGATCAAATCCTGAGCACGATGTGCGCGGCGGCTGGCAGACGCTGCGTTCGCTTGTTCCCTACCTGATGGAATTCAAGGTCAGGGTGATGCTGGCGATGAGTCTGCTGATTTTCGCCAAGTTAGCCAATGTCACCATCCCGCTGATACTCAAGCAAATCATCGACTCGCTGGATAAATCGCATGCAGTGCTGATGGTGCCTGTGTCGCTGATTTTCGCTTATGGTTTGTTGCGTCTGTTCAGTACGTTGTTCGGCGAGTTGCGCGACGCGGTTTTCGCCAAAGTGACGCAACGTGCGATCAGGCGTGTGGCGCTGCAGGTATTCGAACATTTGCACAGTCTGAGTCTGCGTTTTCATCTGGACAGGCAAACCGGGGGGGTGTCGCGTGACATTGATCGCGGCACGCGCGGCATCGGATTTTTGCTCAATTTCATGCTGTTCAATATTTTGCCGACCTTGCTGGAAATCGGCCTCGTGGCAGGAATCCTGCTCCACAAATATAACCCGTGGTTCGCGGGGATCACCTTTGTCACGCTGGTTCTATACATTGTCTTTACCTTGCTTGTCACGGAATGGCGCATGGTGATGCGACGCACGATGAATGAACTGGATTCCAAAGCCAACAGCCGCGCCATTGACAGCCTGCTCAATTATGAAACAGTGAAATATTTTGGCAACGAGCAGTATGAGGCGCGCCGTTACGATCACAATATGGAACACTGGGAAAAGGCTGCCGTGCGTAACCAGACTTCACTGGCATTCCTGAATTCCGGGCAAAGCGTCATTATTGCCATCGGTATTACCGCGCTGATGTGGCTGGCAGCGAGCGAGGTGGTCAGCGGCACCATGACCGTGGGCGACCTGGTGCTGGTGAATGTGTTTATGTTGCAACTGTATATGCCGCTGCATTTTCTGGGTTTCGTGTATCGCGAGATTCGCCACGCACTGGCGGATATGGAAAAAATGTTCAATTTGCTGCATGAAGACAGGGAAATTGCCGATGTACCCGATGCGGCTGATTTGTCAGCGGGGGTGGCTGACGTTCAGTTTGAACATGTCAGCTTCAGTTACAACCCGGACCGGCAAATTCTGTATGACGTGAATTTCACCATTCCGGCAGGGCATACCGTGGCGGTGGTCGGGGCGAGCGGGGCCGGCAAGTCTACCCTGTCACGTCTGTTGTTCCGTTTTTATGATGTACAGGACGGCAGCCTGCGCATCAACGGGCAGGACATTCGCAGCATGAAACAGAGCAGTTTGCGTGCGGCAATCGGTATTGTGCCGCAGGATACGGTGCTGTTTAACGATACGATTTATTACAATATCGCTTATGGCAAACCAGAGGCGACGCGTGATCAGGTGATTGCAGCGGCACAGGCCGCGCACATAGATGCGTTTATCGAAAGCCTGCCGCTGGGGTACGAGACGCAGGTAGGTGAACGCGGTTTGAAATTATCAGGCGGCGAGAAGCAGCGTGTGGCCATTGCGCGGGCAATATTGAAAAACCCGGCGATACTGATTTTCGATGAAGCGACTTCGGCGCTGGATTCCAAATCGGAGAAGGCGATTCAGGCTCAATTACGCGCCATTGCACAGAATCGCACCACGCTGATCATTGCACATCGGCTGTCCACGGTAGTGGATGCAGACCAGATATTGGTAATGGACAGAGGGAGCATCGTTGAGCGCGGCACACATGACGAATTGCTGCAACAGGGTGGTTTATACGGGCAGATGTGGGATCTTCAGAAACGTGTCGAGCAAGAGCTGCCTGCCTCTTGATTTATATTGATTTATTTTTATTTTGGGGTATTCTTTGACACATTGGTTGTTGGGCGAGAATAAAATGAAAAAAATACTATTGTTATGTGTGTTGGCGGGATATGGCGTGGTTGCACAAGCGGGTGAAAGCAAGCCGGAAGGTGAGCATCGCAAGCACCATGTCAGGCATCACGTAAGGCTGGTTGCGGTGCATCATGCCAGACATCATGTAAAACATACCGCTCTGCACCATGTCGCGCGCGTGCATCAGCAGATCAGCGAGTCCGCGCCTGATCGCGTTGCTGACAAGATTGATACCGAACTGTCGACGGCTGCATTTCAGCCGGCTTCCAGTCCCAAGCTGGCGTCCTCTATCGCGCTGATTTATGACGAGCAAACTCAGCGACCTTTGTACACCAAAAATCCGGATGCGGTGGCGCCGATCGCCTCGATCACCAAGCTGATGACGGCGATGGTGGTGCTGGATGCTGAACCCGACCTGAGTGAAGCGCTCAGTGTGGCCGAGGCGGATCTGGACAGTCTGAAGGGGACTCATTCCCGTCTGGGTGTGGGCACGACCTTTATTCGCAGCGAAATGCTCAAGCTGGCGCTGATGTCGTCGGAAAATCGCGCCGCATCGGTGTTGGCGCGTAATTATCCCGGTGGCACAGCCGCCGCGGTCGCGGCGATGAATGCCAAGGCGCGCAAACTGGGCATGCTGCACACCACATTTCGCGATCCTACCGGTTTGAACAGTGAAAACGTATCAACGGCACGCGATCTGGTCAAGATGGTGGCTGCCGCCCGTAACTATAAATTGATCCATCAGTACACAACGACTGCTACACATTCGGTCGAAGGTTCGCGGGGGCGTGAGTTGACATTCAACAATACCAACCCGCTGGTGAAGAATGCCTCGTGGGAAATCGGCGTGAGCAAGACCGGCTTTATCAATGAAGCGGGTCGTTGTCTGGTGATGCAGGCGCAAATCCGTCAGCGTCCGGTCATTATTGTGCTGCTGGACTCGGTGGGAAAAAGTACCCGCATCGGCGATGCAAATCGCGTCAAGAAGTGGATAGAAAGCACCAATACGCACGGTCGTGTCGCGCATCGTGGTTAACTGACATGGCGGGAACCTGGTGCGTCTGAAGTGTACGAGGGATTTTTTCTTGTAGCGCTGGTCGTACTGGTCGTGCTGGCAATGCGACCCAAAGTGAAATATGACAATCCGGTTATTATTCATAAGCCGGGCTTGTATCATGCCACGCTCGCACCCCAACTGGATCGCGCGCAAGACTTAATTGAACGGATATCAAATCAGTTTAGCGCTGCGGGTGATGTCGACACTCAGTATTTCACGATACATGATGTGTCAGGGCAATACCTGCTGGCAGCCGGATTTCGCGCCGGGACGCTTTATTTTCAGGCCATACTGCCTGCGCTGCATGATAATAACTGTAAAACGCTGCGTCTGTTTTCAGCGCAGGTGATGTTGCAGGTTCCGCTTGGCGCATCACGAGAGGTGCAGGATGCGTTGGGTTTGCGCGCTGCGGTTGAGGCGGCTGCGGATCAATTGCAAATTGCGTGTCTGAATTGCGATAATGAATGAGCGCCATGCGCGTTGGAAATTAACTGAAGAACATGGCGAAAAGATTATCCAAATTAAAAGTTCTGGTTGTTGAAGACAGTAAAGTCGCACTCAAGGCGATTTCCGGTTACATCGAAAATATGGGTGTTCAGCCGCTGCTGGCCGAAAATGGCCACGATGCGATCGAAATTTATACCCGCGAACGTCCGGATATTATTCTGCTCGACATTATCCTGCCCGATACCGATGGTTATGAAGTCGCCAAGGAAATTCGCAGGCTGCAAGGCAAGGATGAATGGACCGCCATTATTTTTCTCTCGGTGATGTCCAAGGACGAGGATCTGGCGCGCGGTATAGAAGTCGGCGGGGACGATTACATCATGAAGCCTGTCGGCAGCGTGGTGGTTCAGGCCAAGGTGCGCGCGATGTATCGTCTGGTGCAAATGCAGCGTGCGCTGGTCAAACTGGCGGGCCAGTTGAATGAAGCGAATCTGGAATTGCAGCGGCTATCGATGACGGATGGTTTGACGGGCATCGCCAATCGCCGCATGTTCGATATCTCCCTTGCGCGTGAATGGCGACGTTGCCAGCGTCTGAAGAAACCGATGTCCATTGTGATGCTGGATGTGGATCATTTTAAAAAATACAACGACCGGTACGGACATCAGGAAGGCGATGATTGTCTCAGAGCCGTAGCGCAGCAGGTGTTGCGTTCAGCGCCGCGTGCCGGTGATCTGGTAGCGCGTTATGGCGGCGAAGAGTTTGTGATGATCCTGGGTGAAACAGATGAGGATGGTGCGCAATGGGTGGCTGAGCGTATACGTCAGCATGTGTCAGAATTGAATCTGCCGCATGCGGACTCGTTGTATGGGCATGTAACCGTGAGTTGTGGTGTGGCCAGCGTGATGCCCGGAAGTGATCTGTCTGTTGAGATGCTGGTAAAGTCGGCGGACAACGCGCTTTATCTGGCTAAAAATGAAGGGCGAAACACGGTGGCTTATCTGAATTACGGACAGATATAGAATCCGGTTTACGGTTTGAAGTTGCCGGTTTTGTTCTATAACAAAACTAGGTTGTGACTCAGACTGTTGATGTCAGTTGTTTCGCCGAAATTTCGTCTTATTTTAGTTGTGGATTGTAATTTCAGTTGCTGTTGCGCAACTGAAATTGAAACTTGGTATTGCTTACAGCAATACCAAGTTGTCTCTATGAATTATTTCGGTATCGCCGCCATAACCCAGTAGTGTCGTGATTTCACTGCTGGCATGACCCGCGATGCGACCTGCTTCATCGCTGTTGTAGTTGACCAGACCGCGTGCAATGTCCGCGCCTTGTTCGCTGACGCAGGCCACCACCGCGCCGCGCTGGAATTCCCCGACAACCTGCTTTACACCGATGGGCAGCAGGCTCTTGCCATCAACCCGCAACGCACGGATTGCGCCGTCATCCAGTACCAGACGTCCTGCGACTTGCAGGTGACCTGCCAGCCACTGCTTGCGTGCCGCGAGTGGCAGCGCAGGTGCGGTCAGCAGTGTGCCGATGGACGCACCCTGGAACAGACGCAACAATACATCCGGTTCATGTCCCGAGGCAATCACGGTATGTGCACCGCTATGAGCCGCACGTTTGGCTGCCAGTATCTTGGTGAGCATGCCGCCTCTGCCGATGGCGCTTCCCGCACCGCCTGCCATGGACTCCAGTTGCGCATCGCCGGCTGTCGCCGTGGCGACCAGTGTTGCAGATGGATCTTTGCGCGGGTCGGCGGTGTATAAACCGGACTGGTCGGTGAGGATCACCAGCGCATCGGCATCGATCAGGTTGGTGACCAGTGCGCCCAGCGTATCGTTGTCGCCGAATTTGATTTCATCGGTGACCACCGTGTCGTTTTCGTTGATGATCGGAATGACGCGAAGTTGAAGCAGGGTGGTCAGCGTCGCACGGGCGTTCAGGTAACGTTCGCGGTCGGCAAGATCGGCATGGGTCAGCAGCACCTGGGCTGCGTGCAGGTCGTGTTTTCGAAAGCAGGACTCATAAGCCTGCACCAGACCCATTTGGCCAACAGCCGCCGCAGCTTGCAATTCATGGATGGCGACAGGGCGCGTGTTCCAGCCCAGTCGCTGCATACCTTCGGCAATCGCACCTGATGAGACCAGTACGACTTCATAGCCACGACCGTTCAGTGCGGCAATCTGCCGTGCCCAGTTGCCCAGTGCATCGAGGTCAAGCCCCGCACCCTGATTGGTCACCAGGCTGCTGCCTACCTTGACGACGATGCGGCGGCAGGTGGTCAATACCGTTTTTGTCATTGAATCCAACATCAAAAAGTTAACCTATTAAAGGCGGTGAACTGAAAACTGAAAACGGTAAACTGTCGTTTAAAGCGTATCTGCATCCGTTTCCTGTGCGCTCTCAGCCGCAGCCTGCTGTTCCTTTTCTTTGACTTCCAGCAAATGTTCCATGATCGCAAAAGTAAGTTCTTTACAGCCCTCGCCGCTGATCGCTGAGATCACGAAAATACGGTCGTAGTCGGAGAATTGTTTGAGGAATTCGGCGACGGTGGACTCGCGGTCTTCCAGCAAGTCGACCTTGTTCAGCAATAACCAGCGCGGCTTTTCATACAAAGCCTGATCGTATTTTTTCAACTCGTTCAGAATCGCAACCGCTTCACCGACGGGACTGGTGCCCTCATACATCGGCGCGATATCCACCAGATGCAGCAGCAAGCTGGTGCGTGCCAGATGGCGCAAGAACTGATGGCCCAGACCCGCGCCCTCCGCTGCGCCCTCGATCAGTCCGGGAATGTCCGCGATCACGAAGCTCTTTTCGTGCGATACGCGTACTACGCCCAGGTTAGGGTGCAAGGTGGTGAACGGATAGTCCGCCACCTTGGGGCGTGCCGCTGATACCGAACGGATGAAGGTCGATTTTCCGGCGTTGGGCATGCCGAGCAAGCCGACATCGGCGAGCACTTTCAGTTCGAGCTGCAATTCGCGCGTTTCGCCTTCGGTGCCGGGCGTGCATTGGCGAGGCGCTCTGTTAGTGCTTGATTTAAAATGGATATTTCCAAGCCCGCCACGACCGCCTTCGGCCAGCAGCGCTCTTTCGCCATCGTGTGTCAGATCGGCGATGACTTCGCCGCTGTTGATGTCGGTAATCACGGTGCCGACCGGCATGTGCAGAATTACGTCATCCGCGCCCTTGCCGTAGCAGTCCGAACCGCGACCCGATTCACCGTTGCGGGCTTTGTGGGTGCGCGCAAATCTAAAATCAACAAGAGTGTTGATGTTGCGATCCGCTTGTACAAACACGCTGCCGCCGCGTCCGCCATCGCCGCCGTCCGGGCCACCTTTATCGATATATTTTTCACGGCGGAAGCTGGCGATGCCGTTGCCGCCATTGCCCGCGAAGACTTCGATTTTGGATTCGTCAATAAACTTCATGTTTTTGTACCGCCAATTTGAAAAAAGCAATTGTCCACGAAAGTCACGAAAAAGCACGAAATAAATAAAAATCTTATTTGGTCATATCAGGCTATTCGTTGGGTGATAAACCAAAGTACACCATCAAATTGAATCTGTTGGTATGTTTCGTGTGTTTCGTGGAGAGATGGTTTTAATTAGCTAAATGAAAAAAGCCCTACCTTGCGATAGGGCTCATTTGTACCATGTAAACAGCTTACGCTGCAACGATGGAAACTGTCCTGCGCTGTTGCGCGCCCTTGATGGCGAACACCACACGGCCGGTAACCTTGGCGAACAGGGTGTGATCCTTGCCCATGCCGACGTTTTCGCCGCGATGAAACTCTGTGCCGCGCTGACGAATGATGATGCTGCCTGCATTGATCAACTCGCCGCCGTAACGCTTAACACCCAGTCGTTTTGAGTGTGAGTCACGTCCGTTACTGGTACTGCCGCCGCCTTTTTTTGATGCCATGGTGTGTGCTCCTTAATTACGCGGAAATGCCGTCAATACGGATTTCGGTATAGTTTTGACGATGACCTTGATTCTTCTGGTAATGTTTACGACGGCGCATCTTGAAGATGCGAACCTTGTCGCCACGACCGTGAGAAATGATCGTTGCAGCAACTGTCGCGCCAAGCAACAGCGGCTTGCCGACTGACAGTTTTTCTCCGTCGGATACCATCAACACCTTGTCAAGCACGATGCTTGAGCCGATGTCGCCGGCAAGAATTTCAACTTTTAACGTTTCGCCGGTAATGACGCGATATTGCTTACCACCGGTTTTAATGACTGCGTACATAACAACCTCGATTGAATGCGGATTTTGCGAAAGCGAGGATTATACAGAAAAATCCGCCCGCGTCAAAAACCTTTTGTTTAAAAATAGAATACGGATACTTTAACGGCGCATGGAATCGAAGAATTCGGCGTTATTTTTGGTTGCCTTGATCTTGCCGAGCAAAAATTCCATCGATTCCAGTTCGTCCATCGGGTAGAGTAATTTTCGCAGCAGCCAGATGCGTTGCAGCACGTCCGGCTTGAGCAGCAATTCTTCCTTGCGGGTGCCTGAGCGGTTGATGTTGATCGCCGGATAGATGCGTTTTTCAGCCATGCGTCTGTCCAGATGGATTTCCATATTGCCGGTACCCTTGAACTCTTCGTAGATCACATCATCCATACGTGAGCCGGTGTCGACCAGCGCGGTTGCGATGATGGTCAAAGAGCCGCCTTCTTCGATATTGCGCGCAGCGCCAAAGAAACGCTTGGGGCGATGCAGCGCATTGGCATCGACACCGCCGGTCAGTACTTTGCCTGATGACGGAATGACGGTGTTGTAAGCGCGCGCCAGACGGGTGATGGAGTCGAGCAGAATCACCACGTCCTTCTTGTGTTCAACCAGGCGCTTGGCCTTTTCCAGCACCATTTCAGCGACTTGCACGTGGCGGCTGGCCGGTTCATCGAACGTCGATGCGACCACTTCGCCGCGCACGGTACGCGTCATTTCAGTCACTTCTTCAGGGCGTTCGTCGATCAGCAGTACGATCAGCGTTGCATCAGGGTTGTTGGCAGAAATTGAATGCGCGATGTGTTGCAGCATTACCGTCTTGCCGGATTTTGGCGATGCGACCAGCAGTCCGCGCTGCCCCTTGCCTATCGGGGCTACGATATCGATGATGCGTCCGGTGATGTTTTCTTCGGCGCGGATATCGCGCTCAAGGATCAGCGGTCGTGTCGGGAATAACGGGGTGAGATTTTCAAACAGAATCTTGTTTTTGGCATTTTCCGGCGGTTCGTCGTTGACCTTGTCCACCTTCACCAGCGCAACATAACGCTCGCCATCTTTGGGCGTGCGAATCTCGCCTTCGATCGAGTCTCCCGTGTGCAGATTGAAACGGCGAATCTGACTGGGGCTGACGTAAATGTCATCCGGGCCGGCCAGGTACGAGGTGTCAGGGGAGCGCAGAAAGCCGAAGCCATCCGGCAGAATTTCCAGTGTGCCATCACCGTAAATGCTTTCGCCTTTTTTTGCATGGCTTTTCAGCAGCGCGAACATCAGATCCTGCTTGCGCATGCGGTTGGCGTTCTCGATTTGATTGGCGGCTGCCATTTCAACGAGTTCGGTGATGTGTTTGGTTTTTATTTCAGATAGATGCATGGCAACGCGCGAAGGAAGTTTGAGTGGTAATGAGGAAAATGCCGGATGAGAAGGTAGAGGTGTTCACCCGCACGATCTGAACAATGAGTTTCAGGCATGCGGGTGTGACAATAAACGCTTTAGATGTGACTGTCAATAAAAGCTGTCAGTTGTGATTTGGATAATGCACCCACTTTGGTGGCTTCGATATTGCCGTTCTTGAATAACATCAGTGTCGGAATGCCGCGTACGCCGAATTTTTGCGGGGTTTGCTGGTTTTCGTCCACGTTAAGTTTAGCGACTGTCATCCGCCCTGCATATTCCTTGGCGATTTCGTCGAGGATAGGTGCGATCATGCGGCAAGGGCCGCACCATTCAGCCCAGTAATCAACCAGCACAGGCAAGGCAGCCTGAGTGACTTCGGCATCAAAAGTGGCATCGGTAACGTAATGAATATGTTCGCTCATGATTGAATCTCGCTTTGAATTAGGGTGTGTGTCATTTTAACGCTGTGGAATTGCGGATGGAATTTATCGCTTCAGTAGCGCATCCTATCTAAAAAACGGCGCGTTGTGAAGTACATGATTTTTGCAAATCATCAATTATTGTCAATTGCGGTGATGATTTTATGCGGCTGATGTTTGTTATTCAGTGTGCGCGGTAAAAAAACGGTAGGTATTTCGGCCGCAGTTTTTTGCGTGGTACATGGACGCATCGGCCATGCGCAACAGCGTATCCAGTTCCTGTCCGTCATCCGGATACATGGCAATTCCGATGCTGAGCGACGAGGCAATTTGATTTATGCCGATGGTGAATGGTTTTGATAGTTGCGCAAGAATTTTTCCCGCGATATGCGTTACGGTTTCAACGGCACGCAAGTCGGTGAGTAATACGACAAATTCATCGCCGCCTATCCTGCTGACGGTATCTACTTCACGTATAGCTTGTTCCAGGCGCCCAGCGACCATCATGAGCAATTGGTCGCCGGCTTCATGGCCCAGTGTGTCGTTGACCTGTTTGAATTTGTCCAGATCAAGGAAGAGTACGGCAATTTTGGTGTTTTCACGTATCGAGGCGGCAAGTGCCTGCTTGAAACGGTCTTGCAGCAGCAGACGATTGGGTAGTCGGGTCAATGAATCGTGATAAGCCAGAAACTCGATTTGAGCCCCGGTGTTCTTGTGCTCTGTCAGGTCAGAGAAAATCGCGATGTAATTGCTTAATGTTCCGTTGCGATCATTGACTTCACTGATGTCCAGCCATTTAGGGTATATCTCGCCATTCTTTCTCTTGTCCCATATTTCGCCGCGCCAAACCCCCTCGACGTTGAGTTGATGCCAAATCGCGTGATAAAAGTCCTTGTCGTGACGACCGGATGCAAACATGCGAGGATTATGGCCGATAACTTCCTCTTCGCTGTATCCGGTTACGGTGGAAAATGCGCGATTCACCGATACGATACGATTGTAGGTATCGGTGATCATGACGGCTTCGCGGCTGTTGGCCAGAACCTGCTCGGACAGTTTTTGCCGTTCCATCATGCGCAGCAGGTCGGTGACATCGTGCCCGAAAATGATCAGTAAATTACGACTGCCATCTTCATGGAACAGCGGGGATTTCATCACGTCGAAATGACGATTAGTTCCGTCTGCAAGGGGGACGACCTCCACCATGCGGCTGGGTGCCTTGTTTTCCCAGGCCGCAGTATCGGAGTGCGCGCAAGCGTCAAATGTGGCGCGATAGGATGAGGGAAGCATGTCCGCCAGTTCCATATCGGTCTTGCCCTGCCAGATTTTATCAGTTAAATCAAATGATTGCAGAGCTGTGCGGTTGGCCTCCAGCCAGCGCCCGTCGCCATCCTTGAATAAAATAAAATCAGGCGAGGCGTTGATGAGTATGGAAAAACTTTTTTCGCAAAGAAAGGATGCGCTGGACGTGAGATCGCCGATGAATTTATAACCTTGCCCGTAAACCATTTTGATCAGGGCGTCCGATCCGGGATCTGCTTCTTTCAGTTGGGATTTTATGGAGGAAATGCAGCGCGCAATGCTCGAATCGGAAACGGAGGAGTTGCCCCAGACTGATTGAATCAGGTTTTCCTTGGTTACCAGTCTGCCTGCATTGATGACAAGTTCAACGAAAACAGCCAGTTCCTTGGCCTGAAGCTTGATTTCTCCCGAGCGGTTGTGGCGAACCCCTGAATGGCTGTCAACATGAAACCCGTTAAAACTTGCCTGAAATTTCCGTTTCATCTTTGCACCGTTTTGAGATGCCGGGCTTTAAGCGCTATGCGCTGAAGCCATTAAAATTCGGCATTGCTCAACAAAATTTATTTCAAAAGATTCAATAATTTTGCAACGACTAATAGCCAACATACATCATTGCACAGTCTGGCTAAGAAATCCTTATCGGATTCTTAGCTGGCGTTCTGTCATCGTGGATGTCGATTCAACAGCGATAGTTGCTTCGAATAAACGGCCATGCTGATGTTCGCAGAAGGCGGATATAGCAGGATTTACTTATATATTCAAATCGCTTGAACTGCGAATAACCACTTAAAATAGTGTAATTCCTTATGTTCATGCTCTGCTAAAATACAGAAACTTTTGATGAGCTGGAGTGTTTTGATGACTTACGTTGTTTCAGAAAATTGTATCAAATGCAAATTCACCGATTGCGTGGATGTATGTCCGGTGGACTGTTTTCGTGAAGGCCCGAATTTTCTGGTAATTGACCCGGACGAATGCATCGATTGCACACTGTGTGTGGCCGAATGTCCTGCAGAGGCGATTTTTGCCGAGGATGATTTGCCTGAAGACCAGCGTCATTTCACCGCGTTGAATGCCGAACTGTCCAAATTGTGGGGCGTCATCGTCGAAAAGAAAGACCCGCCTGGCGATGCTGACGACTGGTTGAGCGTGAAGGACAAGCTGCATCTGCTTGAACGCTAAGTTTCAGAATGTCCCTTCTCTCTTCCCCTTTTATCCTTCCCTCTGGAAATGAAGGGAATGAGTAACGATCTGTTCGGGTTTTCGGGTGGCTGTTTCTATAGCCGGGTCGCGCAGCAAATCCTCTCCCGTCACGCGCCGCCCGATTTACGCGGTGCGAGGGTGTTGCTGCCAAATTATCATGCGGCACAGCCTCTGGCGCAGGCGCTAAGCCGCGTTTCGGGTTTGCCCGCGTTGCTGTTGCCACAGATGACAACACTTGGCGATTGGGCGCAGACCGTGCCGCTTGAGGCAGCCGTTCAATCCGATACGCAGCGAATTGCATCGCTGTATCAGGCCTTCGCACAGCAACTGGCTGAGGCTTATCAGGCGAAGAGTGGTCAGGCGATGCAGTTTGAGGCGCGGGTGGTGCATGAGTTGTGGTACGCGATGGCTTTGAGCGATGATCTGGACAGCACACGTGCCTATCAGTTTCGGCTGGGTCATCTGGCGCAGCAAGTGGATATGCCGCTGTATGTATTGCAGACATGTGATCTGGCCGCGCCCGAAGTGCGTTTCCTGCAGGCGTGCAGTGAGATCGTCGAAGTGACGCTGTTCGATATCCGCGAGATGGTCCGGTCAAAACCGGATCTGGCGCTGCTCAATTTTGCGCTGCAACCGCAGGATGCAGATTTGCTCAGCACGGCAGCCGGGCTGAAATCGCGCAATGAGGCCGGACTGAATGCCCGGCTGCAACTCTTTGGCGCGCACGGGTTGGAGCAGGAAGCGCAGGCCGCCGATGTGCAAGTGCGGCGCTGGTTGATCGAAGGCCGGCAATCTGTTGCGGTCGTCGTGCAGGATCGCCTCGTGGCGCGCCGCCTGCGTGCGTTGCTGGAACGCGCAGAAGTGCAGGTGCAGGATGAGACCGGCTGGACGTTTGCAACGCTGTCGCTCAGTACGGTGTTGATGCGCTGGCTGGAGTCGTTGCAAGGCGATTTTTACTATCAGGATGTACTCGATCTGTTGAAATCCCCGTTTCTGTTTGCTGATAATCCGGCGCAGCGCAAACAGGCCGCATACCAGTTCGAGCAGCTGGTGCGTAAACATGGCGTGGTCGCGCATTTACAGGATTACATCGCTGTTGCCGAACGTGAAGCACCCGAGTTGGTGCAGCCGCTGGTGAGATTGCGGCAGGCGGCAAGGGTCATGCCGACCGGACGCGCGACGCTGGTTGATTGGCTGGATGCCTTGAACGCAAGTCTTGAAATACTCGGTGTCATGGAAAGTTGGCGGCAGGATGCCGCAGGGCAGCAGTTGGTGCAGTTGCTGGGCCTGTGGCGGGATGAATTGCAGAATGATAAAACGGCCTGCAGTTTCCCGGAATGGCGGCGCTGGCTGTCGCAACAGCTTGATTTAAATACGTATCGCGATCTGTCGGTGGAGAGCCCGGTGATTTTTACGCATCTTCCCGCGACGCGCTGGCGCAGGTTTGATGCGGTGCTGTTGCTCGGCTGCGATGCCGCGCATCTTCCTGCGCCTGCGAATGCAGGGCAGTGGTTCAATGATGCGGTGCGCGCCACGCTAGGGTTGCCACTGTCCAACACGCAACAGACACAAGCCCGGGACGATCTGCTGGCGCTGCTGAGTCTGAACGATACGGTGCTGGTAACCTGGCAGGCGAGTTGCAACGGCGAACCGAATCTGCTCAGCCCTCATTTGGAAATGCTGCGCGCCTTGCATCTGCTGGCGTTCAGACAGGATCTGATGAATACGGAACTGGCCGGATTGCTGGAACCGGCGCAAGTCAGGATTCCTCCATCCGAAATCCGAATTCCTCAATCCTGCAGCGGCATGCCGCGCCCGGTCGTGCCGGTCGAATTGATTCCGCAGCATATTTCACCGTCCGGCTACAACGCGCTGGTCGCATGTCCGTAT
>JAPLQK010000115.1 GCA_026399735.1 Pseudomonadota bacterium | reverse complement strand
CCGCGCGTCTCGGCATCGCGGCGCACCGCCTGAGAGACGCCGTGCGCGCTGAAAATCAGGATGCTGCCGGAGGGAACATCGTCCAGTTCCTCGATAAAAACGGCCCCTTTATTGCGCAGTCCGTCGACCACAAACTTGTTGTGAACGACCTCATGACGCACATAGATCGGCGCGCCATGCAGGCTTAACGCGCGTTCCACGATCTCGATGGCGCGATCCACGCCTGCGCAGAAACCGCGCGGGTTAGCTAACAGCAGATCCATGTTTTTTCTCCATCAGACTTTCCCATATCAGCAACATGGCACCACCGGTAATCGCGGAGTCAGCCAGGTTGAAGGCAGGGAAATAATGTTCATTCCAGTGAAACAGCAGGAAATCAACCACATAGCCGTAGTTGATGCGGTCGATCAGATTGCCGAGCGCGCCGCCTAAAATCAGGCTCAATGCCAGCGCGAACAGTGTCTCTTTCGCATGCTTTTTCAACAGTCGGGTAATCGATACGGCCGCGATCACGGCGATGGCGGTGAACAGCCAGCGTTGCATGCCGCCCGCATCGCTCAAAAAACTGAACGCAGCGCCGGCATTATGCAGCAGCGAAATGTCGAATACGCTGAGTACGGTCAGGCTTTCAAGATATGAAAAATGATTTGTAATCAATATCTTACTTATCTGATCGAGTGCGACGATCAGCGCGGAAAGGCCCAGCCAGTTCTTAAGCATAGCGCCTCGATTCACCGTCACCGTACAGATTGCTCACGCAACGGCCGCACAGGGTCGGGTGTCGTTCATCGGTGCCGACATCTTCACGGTAATGCCAGCAACGCTCGCATTTGTCGTGCAGGCTGACGGCGACATCGATGTGTTGTTCTTCAGCGGAAGCGACCCGGTGCAGCGTGGCGCGAGAGGTGATGAACACCAGACGCAGGTCATCGCCCAGACGTGCCAGCACCTCAAATTCATCTCCTGAGGCAAATACGTCCACTTCAGCGGCCAGTGCAGAACCGATCAGGCCGGCACTGCGCGCTTCTTCCAGTTGCTTGTTGACGCGGGCGCGCCAGGCTTCGATCGTCAGCCATGCGCTGATCACCTCACCTCCGAGTTGTGCATCCGGCAGCTCATGCCATAAACCTTCGAACAGGCTGACATCAGGGCGACCGGATAAAATTTCCCCGGCCTCTTCGCCGGTGAAACTCAAAATCGGTGCGATCAATCGAGTCAGCGCGTGGGTGATGTGATAAAGCGCATTTTGTGCGGAGCGGCGTGCTTTCGAATGCTCGCCTGAGGTGTACAGGCGGTCTTTCAGAATGTCGAGATAGAAGCTGCCCAAGGTTTCCGAGCAGAACCCCAGCAGTTTTTGCACGCCCAGATGGAATTCGTAACGATCGTAATCGGCGCGCACCTCGTTTTGCAGCTTTTGGGTCATATACAGCGCGTAGCGGTCGATTTCCAGCCATTCTGCGACCGGCAGCGCATCGCGCGTCATGTCGAAATCCGAGATGTTCGCCAGCAGGAATTTCAGCGTGTTGCGGATGCGGCGATAGCTTTCCACTACGCGTTTCAAGATTTCGTCCGAGATGGTCAGCTCGCCGGAATAATCGGTCGAAGCCGTCCACAGGCGCAAAATATCCGCGCCCAGCGTGTCGAATATTTTCTGCGGCGCGATCACATTACCCTTGGATTTTGACATCTTGTGACCGTTGCCGTCGACCACGAAGCCGTGCGTGAGCAGGGCGTCGAAAGGGGCGCGGCCATTGATCGCGCAACCGGTCAGCAAGGATGACTGAAACCAGCCGCGATGCTGATCCGATCCTTCCAGATACAGGTCGGCCGGCGAGTTCAATTCGGCGCGTCTTTGCAACACCGATGCGTGCGTCACCCCCGAATCGAACCACACATCCAGCGTATGGGTGAGTTTCTTGTAGTGCTCCGCATCAGCGCCGATCAGATCAGCCGAATTCAGGCTGAACCAGGCTTCGATGCCGTGCTGTTCAACGCGAAGGGCGACCTGTTCCAGCAGTTCCGGCGTGCGCGGGTGCAATTCGCCCGTTTCCTTGTGGACGAAGAACGGCATCGGCACGCCCCAGTTGCGCTGGCGCGATACGCACCAGTCGGGACGATTTTTGATCATCGCTTCCAGGCGTGCACGGCCCCATGACGGGAAGAATGCGGTTTCATTGACGGCTTTGTTCGCCAGTTCGCGCAGTGCGACTCCCTTCTCGCTTCCCCCTTCTCCCTTCCCAGTTTGTGACATGCCGATGAACCATTGCGGGGTGGAGCGGAAAATGATCGGCGTCTTGTGACGCCAGCAATGCGGATAACTGTGCTGCACCTTCTTTAAACACAGCAGATGACCGGACGCTTCCAGCACCTGCAACACAATGTCGTTGGCTTTCCAGACAAACACGCCGGCCAGAACTATTTCGCCCACAGGCGGGACCGTTGCCAGAAATTTGCCGTCGTCGCCCACCGGATTATCGGTCGGCAAACCGTATTTTTGACCAACGAAATAATCGTCCAGTCCGTGCGCAGGGGCGGTATGCACAAGGCCCGTACCGGAATCCGCAGTCACATGATCGCCGCAGATGACCGGCACAATGCGATCCTGAAACGGATGTTGCAAGGGCAGCATGTCGAGAACTGCGCCTTTGCAGGTGCCGACGGATTCGCCGGTAAGCGCATAGCGCTCCAGACAGCCATCTGCCAGCTCGGATGCCAGCAGCAGATAACCTTTGTCGGTCCTGACCAGACTGTATTCGAAATCGGGGTGTACGCTAACCGCCTGGTTGGCGGGCAAGGTCCACGGCGTGGTGGTCCAGATCACGGCATAAACTTTTGCCGATCCCGGCAGCGACACGCCGAAGGCACGGCCTAATCCTGCCGGATCTTTCACCTCGAACGCCACGTCGATCGCACTGGATATCTTGTCCTCATGCTCGACTTCGGCTTCAGCCAGCGCCGACTGGCAATCCAGACACCAGTTCACCGGCTTGTAGCCCTGATACAAATAACCCTTGTCGTGGATGGTGCCGATCGCGCGGATGATGTCGGCCTCGGTCTTGTAGTCCATCGTCAGATACGGTTTGTCCCAGTCACCCAGTACGCCCAGACGGATGAAATCCTTCTTCTGGCGTTCGACCTGCTCTGCTGCGTAGGCGCGGCACAGTTCGCGGAATTCGCTGGGCGGTATCGCCTTGCCGTGCTTCTTCTCCACCATCAACTCGATCGGCAGTCCGTGGCAATCCCAGCCCGGCACGTAAGGCGCATCAAAACCCGAGAGCGTTTTGCTCTTGATGATGATGTCCTTGAGGATTTTGTTCACCGCATGGCCGATGTGGATATCGCCGTTCGCATACGGCGGGCCGTCGTGCAGGATGAACTTGGGCAAACCGGCTTTGGCCGCACGTATCTGCTGATAGCGCTGTTGTTCCTTCCAGCGCGCCAGCATTTGCGGCTCGCGTTTTGCCATGTCGCCGCGCATCGGGAATGCGGTGTCGGGTAAATTCAGTGTCTTCTTGTAATCAGTCATTGATGCCTCTATAAATCCATTTTTTTGGCGAATCGCGTTGTCGCGTGCTCGCTCATTTCTCGCCTATCTGTTCGATATGTCTCGTCATTCTCTGTGCTGCTCCTAGCGCTTCATCCAAAAATTCTGGATTTCCAGGGTATCAATCGTGTTGTTCAAACCATTTCTTTGCATTTTCCACATCCAGCGCGATTTGTTGCGTCAATGTGGCCACATCGGGAAACTTCTGTTCATCGCGGCGTTTTTGCAAAAACTCGACGCGCAACGTTTTTCCGTAAATATCTTGTTTAAATTCAAACAGATGGACTTCAAGCACCGGTTTCGCATCGTGTTTCAACGTGGGACGGACACCGAGGCTGGCAACTCCCTGCAACACGCCCATGCTGGTCGAGTGCGCTTCGACCACGAAGATGCCTGACAGCGGCGGACGGTTGTGTTTTAACTGGATATTTGCGGTCGGATAGCCCAGTTTTCGCCCCACGCCATCGCCATGCACGACGCGCCCCGATATGCTGTAAGCGCGTCCGAGATAGTCGTGTACCCGGCGCATTTGGCCTGCCGCGAGCGCTGCGCGCACGGCTGTGCTGGAAATTCGAACGCCGTCATGTATCACGCTTTGTACCGCCTGCACTTCGAAATCGTGCTGCGAGGCTATTTTTTCCATCAGCGCGAAATCACCGATGCGCCCGCTGCCGAAACGGAAATCGTCGCCTATCAGCACGAATTTCGCCGTCAATTTCTGATGCAGGGCATGAATGAAATCCGTAGCGGTCATTTGTGCAAACCGGGCATCGAAGCGGCAGACATGTATGCGGTCTATGCCGAATCTTCTGAATAACTCCAGCTTCTCGCGCAGGCTGGAAAGTCGTGTCGGTGCCGTCTGCGGGGTGAAAAATTCGCGCGGATGAGGTTCGAAGATCACCACCGCCGTTTTCAATCCGCGCGCCTGCGCCGCCGTTTTCAATTGGTTCAGTAAAGCCTGATGACCCAGATGCACGCCATCGAAATTTCCGATAGTGAGTGCGATTGGGAGGGGGTCAGGAGAATAAAGTCCGCGTAGTATCTGCATATCGTCGTAATTATACCGTGAGATCGGGCGCAAGGCTTGTCTGAGTGTGACGTCCAGTATCTGCGGGTAGCGTTTGCTGGTAGGCTATAGCGAAATATCGACTATTTTTCATTTTCCGGAATAAACGGTGATGCTTACTTTTTGGATTAAAACATGACGTCCGACAGACAAAAATCCTCACTTGATGTACTCGAAATGTTAGGCGCGAGCGAAATATCGATGAACGAGATACGCACCATGCTCGATAGTGCGCAAATGTTAAGGGACTTCGACTGGCCGCAGATTGAGGCGCTTTCCACTTACATTCAGTTATATCGGGCAACACCGGGAACGGTGTTGTTTCGCGAAGGCGATCACGGCGAATTCATGTGCATCGTGTTGCAGGGGCGTCTTGATATTCGCAAGGAAGATGCGCTGCACGACGATAAAACAGTCGCGACTGTTTATGCAGGTCGCAGTCTTGGCGAGATGGCCATGGTGGATAGCGAACCCAGATCCGCCACTGCGGTGGTGATGGATCAGGCCGTGTTAGCCGTGTTGACGCAGCAAAGTTTTGCAAAGATTGTGCACGACAAACCGGCACTGGCGGTCAAGTTGTTGCTTAAAATATCGCAATTGATCAGCCAGCGTCTGCGCCACACCAGCGGTGTGCTGGTCGATTATCTGGAAAAATAAGTTGCATTCATCATCCAGAAACAGGAGCTTTCATTCAGCAACAGCAGCTTAAGCTGCGTTGTTGCGTGTGAAGACCCATGCGGTCTTAGCTCCGTTGTTTCGTGGGAATGCCCTTGCGGCATGAATTCAAGATTTAATCGGCAAAAAATCGATGCCGGTTCGTTTGACCAGTTCCTGATAGCTGATCGGTTTGCCCGGCTTTGCCTCATCCGTGTTATCCAGCCAGTTTACCCAGCTGCGATTTGCTGACGGGTCGTAGACCAGCTTGAACAAATGTTGCGGTACCCATACATGGTTGGCACCGATGGTGGGCGGTGTGCCGTCAAATACGGGGCCGGTAATCACGTAAACATTGCCAGTCGCGTGCATCACATACTTGCGTGTCGCCTTCTCGATGCCGGCCCAGGTTTTACGGTTGTTGATCGCATATTGCGGCACCATGTTGGCCAGCGAAAAACTCTGCGCCATCGCCTCATCCCCTGCCATGTCGCCCGCAGGGGCCATGTGGCCGCGATCGAATCCAGAAGCGTGATAATCATCCAGTTCGGCGCGTTCTGCGCGCGGCAGTCTGGCATCCGCAAAAAACCTGTTGGTTCGCTGGTTGTTTTTGGCTTGCTGCAACACCGCAGCGTTGAGCCGTTCGGCGACGTAAACCGGCGTGTGACGCTTGCCCGAATGCATCACCGCAAACGCGCTGAAGCACAGGGCGCGCGGCTGCAAAGTTTCCCTGTGCTGCATGACAGGCGGGTTGCCGTTGGCAAACACTTCGCGGCACAACTTGAAATCATCCGATGCCGCGCTGCCGAACGAGACGGCAATGACCGCGATTCCCAGAGCAAATTTTTTAAACATAAGCATTTGTCAGCGGTGCATCTTGTTGAGCTGTTTGGCGATGATGTCGTGATTCAGCCAGAGCACGGGACCTGCCGGATTGGAGGTCTCATAAAACATCAGCGGGCCCGTGCCTTCCAGTACCAGCGCGCTCAGGTGGCCTACCACCAGCTCTTTGCGATCTACATGCATCTGGACGATTTCATCGGAGGTGCCTATCATCATGTCTGCCAGTGCTGCCGAGTTGTCCATCGGCCAGGCTGCAAAATTGCGGAACTCCGCCATCACGTCGCTTTTGTTGTAGTCTTCGATTTTCTGCAACAAGTCTTCCAGCGTAATGCCGTCTGCCAATAACGGCCGACAGGCTTGCCACTGCGCTTCGGCCCAGTTGCCGCCGGCTTCTTTTTGGAGCGCTTTGAGCAGCGGGAACAGCGAGAGTTCAACGCCCGCGAAGATGTCGGACGAATTGGTGCGAATCTCCGGGCAGTTGTACACCGTGGCGACAACGCCGTTGGCCCAGGCGGCTTCGGCCACCTGTTCCAGACGCATCTTGGCGCGTCCTTGCGTGTAGTTGCTGTAGGTCTGCCACTGATATTTGCCGTCGATCAGAATCTCGGTGCCGTGATAGCCGTAAGCGGTGTAACGCACCTGGCCGTTGGTTTTCTCAAGCCTTGCGCGGATAGCCGCGCTGCCCTCGATCAGAAACTGGAAGGTGTTGGCGGTGACTTCATCGAAATTCATCAGGATCAGTTTGCCCAGATCGCTGTCCAGCAGTGCGCGGGAGGACATGAAGCGCTCGCCGCGTCCCTTGTAGATGCGGTTGGCAATCGCCAGAAATACTTTTACCTTGGGGATGCCGCCGGCCATGGTGTGCGCGAAAAAGGCGTTGGCGCCGTCCGGAATCAGGCCGTCCAGTTCGTTCATCACCTGTGCCACGGAATTCTTGAAGCGCGCAACGCCCGCTTCGCGACATTTTTCGATATGCGCCCAGTCGAGCTTGTCTTCCTGCCAGCTTTTGAGCGTCATGCCGGACAGCAGGTCGGTCGGCGTAGGTTCTCCCGCAGGGGAATCCAGATCGAAGCCTGCCATCAGCGGCACGTTGATGATGCGTCCGCCCAGATTGGCTTCGGCTTCTGTCAATTCTTCAACCGTCAGCGCGCGCAGCGCGTTGTTTTCATCGCGGCGACCGACGGTGATGCCGATAATGGTCATGCCCGATTTCTTCGCCTCGTTGATCAGGCCGTTGGCGTAGCCGCGTCCGAACAGTTCGCCGAACAGCACAAAGACATCGCCTTTACGGAAAATATTGCCGGTGGGTACGTTTCTCAAAGGAATGGGTGAAATCATGATGGGAACTCCAATATTTAAATAATTTGATTAATAATCAATATGTTATGCTGTTCCGCCGACCGTCAATCCGTCGATACGCACGGTCGGCTGGCCGACACCGACCGGCACGCTCTGCCCTTCCTTGCCGCAGGTGCCGACGCCGGGGTCGAGCGCCATGTCGTTGCCGATCATCGAGATGCGGGTTAACACATCAGGTCCGTTGCCGATCAGCGTCGCACCCTTTACCGGATAAGTGATCTTGCCGTCTTCGATTATGTAGGCTTCGGCGGTGGAGAACACAAATTTCCCGCTGGTGATGTCCACCTGACCGCCGGCGAAATTGACGGCGTACAGGCCGTGCTTCACCGAAGCGATGATCTCTGCAGGGTCTTTGTCGCCGCCCAGCATATAGGTGTTGGTCATGCGAGGAATCGGGATATGCGCGTAGGATTCGCGGCGTGCATTGCCGGTGATAGGCACGCCCATCAGGCGCGCATTGAGCGTGTCCTGCAGATAGCCCTTGAGGATGCCGTTTTCGATCAGCGTGGTGCACTGGGTCGGGTTGCCCTCATCGTCCATCTGCATCGAACCGCGCCGATCACGCAGGGTGCCGTCATCCACCACGGTGACGCCCTCTGCCGCGACGCGTTCGCCGACGCGCCCCGAGAATGCCGAACTGCCTTTGCGGTTGAAATCGCCTTCCAGGCCGTGACCGATCGCTTCGTGCAACAGGATGCCCGGCCAGCCGTTGCCCAGCACCACGGTCATATTGCCGGCCGGTGCCGGTGCGGCATCCAGATTGACCACCGCCTGATGTACCGCTTGGGCGGCATAATGGCGCAGCATCGCATCGTCAAAATAGCTGTAATTGAAGCGCCCGCCGCCGCCTGCCGAGCCTTGCTCGCGTTTCCCGTTGCTCTCGATGATGACGGTGATCGACAAGCGCACCAGCGGGCGGATGTCGGCATTCATCAGGCCGTCGCTGCGCGCGACCATCACCACTTCGTATTCGCCCGCCAGGCCTGCCATCACCTGCACCACGCGCGGATCGAGCGCACGGGCATAGCCTTCGATGCGTTCGAGCATCGCGACTTTGTCGGCATCCTTCAGGCTGGCGATCGGATCGTTCGGCAGATAAATGTCGCGCCGCGAACCTTTGTGTATCATCGGTATGCTCTGCGTGCCGCCTGCGGCTGCGATGGCGCGCGTGGCTGAAGCTGCGCTTTGCAGCGCGTTCAGGCTGATGTCGTCGGAATAGGCGAACGCGGTTTTCTCGCCGCTGACCGCACGCACGCCGACACCCTGATCGATGTTGAAACTGCCGGACTTGACGATGCCTTCTTCCAGCGACCAGCTTTCCGCGCGGCTGTACTGAAAATAAAGATCAGCATAATCAATACGATGCGCAAGCATGCTGTTAAACACCTGTTCAATCTGCAGCGTTTCGATCAGAGAGGGCGCCAGCAGGATCTGCTGCGCGGTGGAAAACAAGATGTCTGGTGAGGCGGATGGGGTCATATTTTTAAAGTTGTGAGTGGTGAGTCGTAAGTTGGTAGGTCGGATTTCAATCCGACATGTCGGGCTTAAGCCCGACCTACATTAGCAGCTATGTAGTGTGCGATGCTCCAGTGCGGGCAGGCCGGTGCGCAGGCTCGCCTGATAGGACGGGTTGATTTCGGCAATTACAACGCCCGAGCCGCGCGGCAACCTGTCCAGTATGCGCCCCCAGGGGCCGACGATCATGCTGTTGCCGTGGGTCTCGCGTCCGTTGACGTGATAGCCGCCTTGCGCTGCGGCGACCACGTAGGCCAGATTTTCAATTGCGCGCGCGCGAACCAGTATTTCCCAGTGCACTTTGCCGGTGGTTTCGGTGAATGCGGCGGGCAATACGATAATGTCCACATGAGGCATCGCACGGAATAATTCCGGGAAACGCAGGTCGTAGCAGATCGCCAGGCCGATGCGGCCGAACGGACTATCCACAACCACCACCTTGTCGCCAGGTTCAATGGTCTGTGCTTCGTCGTAGCTGTCATTGCCCATGGATAAACTAAACAGGTGAATCTTGTCGTAACGCGCGATCTGCGTACCCTCGTCGTCGAACACCAGGCAACTGCTGAGCACCTTGTCAGGCGAACTGGCGGCCAGCGGGATCGAGCCGCCGACCAGCCATATCTTGTACTGGCGCGCCACGTCGCTCAGGAAAGTTTGAATCGGGCCGGAACCGGGTTGCTCACGCACTAAAATCTTGTCCTGTTCGGTCATGCCCATGATGGCAAAAAATTCCGGCAATACGACCAGACGTGCACCTTGCTCGGCAGCACGGGCGATCAGGCGGCGCGCCTCGCTCAGGTTGCCCGCTACATTCGGGCCTGAAGCCATTTGAATGGCGGCTACCTTGAATGTGCCGGTTTGAGCGTCGTGGGTGGTTTCGGCTGGCATGGTATTTTCCTGATGATTATTTTTTATCTGTTGCATCCAGAGTCTGCAGCTTGACGGGCTTCTCACCCAGCTTGACTACATTCGGGTTGCTCCAGGTTCCGCTGACATTGTATTCAAAAGAGATTAACTTATCGAGCGGATTGCCCAATACTTTGTTGACGATGAGCGTGCCTATACCCACGACCGGCCCTGCCGCAAACGCGCTCAGCATGGATACGCTGGAACCTAAGGTGGGCAGAACTTCCACGCGCAGATTCTGAGTTTCGTCGTTCAGGTTGACCTGACCCTTCATCGTTACTTTGGCTGAAGATCCGTCTATGTGCAAGTCGTCGGTCTGCATTATCCCGCGTTTGATCGCGGCATTGCCGTTGATGTTGTCGAATTCGAACCCTGAGCTGAATACATCGGCAAAGTCCAGCGTGATGCGTTTAGGGAGCGCCTGCAGGCTCAGGATGCCGAGCAGTTTTCCGATTCCCGGATCCATCTTGAGGAATTGTCCGCGGCCGGTATCCAGTTTGAGCGTGCCATCTAACGAGGCATAGTTGAATTCGTCCGGTTGGCCGTCCCAGGAGAGGTTGGCTGACAATTTTCCGCTGCCGTTCTTGACGGTGTTAGGATAACCGGAACGGGCCAGAATCTTTCCCGCGTTGGAAATTTCCAGCAGCAGCTTGACTTCGGTCTGCATGCTGGTTTTTGCAGCGCGCCACAGTCCATCCCCCGTCAGGCTGCCGTCCTGATTGGTGACATGCAGGCGGCCCAGTCGCCAGTCGCTACCTTCGGGGAATCCGACCAGTTCAAAACGACCGATATTTTTGCCCTTGAACAGAAAATCCTCAATGGTGATTTCCACGGCGGGCATCTCATGCGGATGCGGTTTAACGGGCTTGACGATCGCGGCAGGCGAATTGTCGGTACTTTCGGATGTCCAGTACAGATTGCGTAAATGGGCGGAAACTTTGCTCGTCCCGTTGTAGCCATGCGGCAGCCATACAATTTCGCCGTTTAACGGCGTGCTGGTGAGTTGGGCGGCCAGGCCTTCGCCGCGTTTCGCGGCGGAAATCTGCAGGTCTTTGATACTCAATCCGAAGCCGGTCAGCTGGTCGATATGCAGATTCGCACCGGCAACCGGGATCTCCTGTCCTGCTCCAGATGTCAGTCCACCCCAGCCTTGCAGCGACAGCGTCGGCAGGTTGCCTTTCAGCCATACGCCTGGCCTTGGTTCATTCGCAGAACCGGTTCTGATTTTTCGACCGCGTTCTGGACTCAAGGCTGCCGAAATATCCTCCTTGCCGGCATCCTGTCCGCCAAAAACAACGACGCCGCGTCTGATTGCGCTTACCCCGTTGACAGCCGTGCTGATCAGGCGTGCGTTCAGCAACTTGCCGAGTTGTGCGGTAATCAGGTCCTGATTATCGGCAATGTTTTTCTTTTCGATATGCAGAGGCCAGATTTCATTGGCGCTCTTGTTTAACGGCGCCGGCAGCGTGGAACTGATGCCCTGCAGGTTGGAGCTCAACGTCACCTGCGCGATTTTTTTCACCACGCTGATGTTCGCGTCCCATGCCGCCCCGCCTTGCAGGAAACCCAGCAGCGGGTTTGTTTCGGTCTTGCGCAATATATCCATGTTGGTGCGGCCTTGCAGACTGGCGTGAACGATGCCACCCTCTGCGGTCTGTACATTCAGACGTGCAGGGCCACCCAGGATATCGGCGGTGACCGTGTTGCTCTTCATGCCGGCTTCCGTGAATGATAATTCACCGCGTGTATTGCGCAGCCATGGCACACCGGTCCCCAGATCGATATCGCTGGTTTGTATCTGCAATAAACCTGACACTTTCACCGGATTGCTGCCCTGTAAAGGGATGCTTGCCGTCAGGTTGAGATGGCCGTTGCCGCTTGCCACGACATCGTCGGTAAAACCGTTGATATAACCTCGCACCGGGCTTTGCTGGATGAACTGAAGGAAGCTGTTATTGCTGCCATCCGCTTCGCCCTTGATTTCCAGTCGCGCATCGGTTCTGGACATGTCAGGCTGGATCACGGACAGATTATGAATGTGCGCACCCAAAATGCTGGCCGCAGGCGAGCGCACTTCCATCTTGTTGTTGTGAATTGTAAATTCGCCGGACAGTTTCTCGATTTGCGGCCAGCCAGGTGCGTATGCCATGGAGACATCTTGCGCATGCGCACTAATATCAAGCGAAGTCGCTGTCGTGCCGTCCGCCTCCGACACGTTACTGGTGCAGCCAGCCGTCTGCGGGAGGCGGGGGGGCTGCACTCCCGCACCTGCCGCATTCGCGCACCGTGTGGTACTGCCCAGCGGAAAATCGCTCAGGTTTCCCTTCAGACGCAGGTGGAAATCTTCGCTGTGCCCCGACAATAACGCTCCGTTCAGCCAGTCATTGTCTTTTTTGGAAAGTGCGACCAGCGGGGTATAACGGGCAGCGTGTCTGATCTCGGCGCGAGTCAGGCTAACCGTCAGATCCGCTACGCCTTTCGTGCCCGCCTGGGTGCGAAAACTGCCATACAGATTACCCGTCAGGTCATCGTTGGCAACGGCGACATTGGCCAGACGGATCGTCATTTCTCCCTGCTCGCGTTGCCAGTGAGCCTGTCCGGTCAGTGTATGAAAAAACAACGCCTCGCGCATCACGCCGGGTGCATCCAGCGTCAGATTGCGCGTATTGATATTCATATTGCCGCGGCTCTCGCTGCCATCGAGCCCAACCGACAAGCCCGAGAAGCCGGGCATGTCACCCACTTGCTGCATGGCCAGATTGTCGAATTGCCCCTTGATTTTGTATGCGGTGAGCGGTGCGCCTTGCCAGCTCATGTCAAGATCAGTGACATGACCTCGTGGCGCGTACGCACTTAACTGACTGCGTAAAGCCGCGTCCAGCGGCAGAAAATTCGCCAGGCTGACCAGACTTTCCAGCTGCAGGCGGTTTGCACGCAACTCGCCGCCTGCGGGATGCGTTTTGCCGGCCTGGGTGGTGCGGAAATAAAAATCGGTGGGTTGCAGCGCGAGCCCGTTGTGCAATCGCATGGTCAGATTCCGTGTGGAGACTTCCCAGCCGTCTTCGACGGTTTTCCATGCGGTACGTCCGCGCAAGGAATGCACGTCCATCTCAGGCACATCATCGCCGAGGCGGGTCGCCACATCGTGCAGCAGCAGATCGGTCGTAAGCTGAGTGATTTTTCCGTTGCCGATACTCAGCCAGGCGCGGATCGCGCCACGCCCGCGACTCAGTTGAGGAGGCAGTTTCAACCAGGGGCGCCATGTCAGCAGATCGGTGTAATCCATCCGGGTAAACAGTTGCCCCTTCCATTTATTCAGATCGTCAAAACGCCGGCCATGAAAATCGCCGCGCACATCCAGCGGGGTGGATATTTCGGGCGGCGGTACGGCGCGCAGCGCAAACTGATGATGGTTAAACAGGTTTTCGATGCGCAGGCCGACCTGGTTCAGCACCAGCGGAGGTGCGCCACGCTGTTCGTCGGTCCAGACGATGACCGCATTGCGTACCACCACGCGGGACTGGTGCAGCAGCCAGTTGGACAAGTCATTGTTCGAACCTTCCGATGCAATAGCGATGCCACCGATGTAGATTTTACCGTTGATGTCCCGACGGATCAGCAGCGAAGGTTGTTCAATTTCCAGACTGGCAAGGCGTAATTCGGCGGCCAGCAGCGACAGCCACGATACACTGGCATCAATGCGCGGCAATACCAGCGCGGGTTGCCCCTGATTGTCCAGGATGCGCACATCGGTTAAATTCAGATGCGGATGCAGGCCGTCCCAATCTCCGTTGATCTTGCCGATGTTCACCGGATTACCCATGGCCCCTGACAGTGAAGCGGTGATTTTGTCGTGGAACTGCTCGATATTCGGCAGCAGCCAGTAGCGCAATACGATGATGATGATCGCGGACAGCACAGCCGTTGCCGACGCCATCACAATCGTGATGCGCGTCAGCCAGTTTAAACTGTGCCAGAGCAGGCGAACGGGGCGTGAATTGAGCATGAATCGTAAGTAGTGAGTCGAAAGTGGTTAGTCGTCAGTGGCGAGTTAAAAGTGGTGAGTCGTGAGTCAAGGGCCGTGTCACCACTTACCATTTGCCACTGGCTACTCGCGGCTGGTAGAGTGCATTCTAACTTATCAGGCCCGTGATACGCCCATGAATACTGAAATGCAAGTGAACTTCTCTGACATGTTGCAGAAAACCATGCGCTGCAGTCGTTATGCCAGGCGAGTGCTGGAAGCTGATCCGGTATTGTCGGGCTGGTTGCAACAAAACTACACTGCGTCATGCAACCGCGCCGAAATAGCGCACCTGCTGGAACAGTCCGGATTCGATCTGCAGGATGAGCGCGAATTGTCCCGCGCGGTGCGTCGTTTGCGCAAACAGCTGATGGTCAAACTGATTTTTCGCGACCTGAACGGCCTGTGTGATCTGGATGAGGTGATGCAGGCGATGACCGCGCTTGCGGAAATCGTGGTGCAACAGGCACAAAGCTGTCTGACGGCATCGTTGCAGGCGCAGTTTGGCAGTCCGGTCGGTGAGGCGACCGGGGCCGCGCAGCAATTGCTGGTGATCGGCATGGGCAAGCTGGGCGGCGGGGAGTTGAATGTTTCATCCGATATCGACCTGATTTTCGTGTATGCGGAAGACGGCGAGACGAACGGGGTGCGTACCCTCAGCAATCACGAATTCTTCACGCGTATGGGGCGCCGCCTGATCAACATCATCAACGAGGCGACCGGCGACGGCTACGTGTTTCGCGTCGACATGCGATTGCGTCCCTATGGCGAGAGCGGCCCGCTGGTGATGAGTTTTGCCGCATTGGAGGAATATCTGGTCAGTCAGGGGCGCGAGTGGGAGCGTTACGCCTGGATCAAGGCGCGCGTCGTGTCGCCTGTAGAAAGTTTGTATATTATTGAATTAAAAGAACTTTATCAGCCTTTCGTATTTCGCAAATACCTCGATTTCGGCGCGATCGATTCGATGCGTAAACTGCATGCGCAAATCCGTCAGGAAGTGCAGCGCCGCGACCGTCTGGATAATATCAAGCTGGGCCCCGGCGGCATCCGTGAAATCGAATTCACAGCTCAGGTATTTCAGCTGATACGAGGCGGTCAGGATGAACGGCTGCGCATTCTGCCCACCCGGCGCGTGCTCAGACAACTGGCCGAAAACGGCCTGATGGCGGCAGCAACGGTGGATAAGCTGGATGCGGCGTATATATTTTTGCGTAATCTGGAACACCGCCTGCAATATCTGGACGACCAGCAAACCCAGGCATTGCCTGACAAGGATGAGGACAGGCAGCTCATCGCGGAAGCCATGGGTTATACTGATTATTCAGTATTTATGCAAGTTATTGATTATCATAGATTATTCGTGTCAGAGCAATTTGAGCAGATTTTCGGTTCATCCGAACAGACACCAAGCCTGCTCTGGCGCGAGGACACTACGGTTGATGAATTGGTGCAGGGTCTGCTCAATCTCGGATTTATCGCAGCAGACGACAGCGCGCAGCGCCTGTTGCAGTTGCGTGCTGGCCTGCGTTACCGGCAACTGTCGGATCTCAGCCGGCAACGGGTGGACGGGCTGATCCCGCAATTCATTGCCCTGAGTGCGCAGTACAGCGATCCCGATGCGACCTTGTCACGACTGCTGAGTTTGCTTGAATCGATTATCCGTCGTGCCGCCTACTTGGCTTTTCTCGCCGAATATCCGCAGGCGCTGGAACGCCTGACACGTCTGGTGTCATCCAGCAGTTGGGCCGCCGGCTATCTGGCTCAGCATCCGGCGCTGTTGGATGAATTGCTGGATGCGCGCGAGTTGTATCAGGCGCCTGAATGGTCGGAAATTGAACTGGATTTGCAGACGCGGCTGGACGGGTGCGGGTTGGATGCGGAACGAAAACTTGAAGTGCTGCACCATGTGCAGCAGGAACAGATATTCCATCTGCTGGCTATGGATTTGCAGGGTTTGTTGCCGCTGGAAAAGCTCAGTGATCATCTGAGCGATCTGGCGGATATGATGCTGCGTCATGTGCTGGCGCTGTGCTGGTCTGTCGCACGTAAACGGCACTGCGATGAGGCACGCTTTGCCGTTATTGCCTATGGCAAACTGGGCGGCAAGGAGATGGGCTATGCCTCGGATCTCGACATGATTTTTCTCTACGACGACGATCATCCGGAGGCGCAGGAAAATTATGCACGGCTGGGCAAGAGCATCAATGCCATGTTGGGCAGCTATACCGCATCCGGGCGGCTGTATGAAACCGATTTGCGACTGCGCCCGAACGGGGCGAGCGGTTTGCTGGTCAGTTCCATCGAGGCCTTTGCCGAATATCAGCAAGCCGAAGCCTGGGTTTGGGAGCATCAGGCGCTGTCGCGTGCACGGTTTTGTGCTGGCGATCTGCAGGTCGGCGCTGCATTTGAACGTATCCGCCAGCAGGTGCTCAGCCTGCCGCGCGACGTCGAAAAACTGCGTGAGGAAATTGTCGTTATGCGGCAAAAGATGCACGACGGTCATCCCAATCGAAGCGAGTTGTTCGATATCAAGCACGACAGCGGCGGCATGGTGGACATCGAGTTCATCGTGCAATTTCTGGTGTTGGCCTATGCCGGTCAATACCCGCAGCTCACCCGTAATGCCGGCAATCTGGCGCTGCTGAAAATGGCGGCCGGATTCGGCTTGATCGATGCTGCACTCGCCGAACAAACTCGCACCCTGTACCGCACTTTGCGCCAGACGCAACACCGCATGCGGCTCAACGATTTTTCGCATTGCCGCGTTGTCAAAGGTGCGATTGATATTGCGGCCAGCCTGCAATTATGGGCGGCGTTGTTCGGGTAATCCGTGCGTAGGATGTGGTGACGAAGGAACCGCATCGGTCGCGTAATTTATTTGATAAATCAAGCAAACTCAAAATGACAGAATACCGCCGTGCCCATGTTCCCGGAGCAAGCTGGTTCTTTACGGTGAACCTTGCGCAACGCACGAAAAACCACCTGCTTGTTGACCGGATTGATGTGTTGCGCGCGGCGTTCGAGTCTGTACGGATGCGGCATCCGTTTCGCCTGGATGCGGTGGTGATTCTACCTGAGCACTTGCACTGCATCATGAGACTGCCTGAAGGCGATGAGGATTTTGCCACCCGTTGGAACTTGATCAAGGGCAGTTTTTCTCGTGCGATTGAAACAGGCGAACGCATTTCTTCAAGCCGGGCAAAACGCGGTGAACGAGGAATATGGCAGCGCCGATTTTGGGAACATCTGATTCGCGATCAGGAGGATTTCAATCGCCACGCGGATTACATACACTGGAATCCGGTAAAACATGGCTGGGTGCGCCGTGTCGCCGATTGGCCGCATTCAAGTTTTCACGAATACGTGCGGCGCGGAATCTACCCGGTGGATTGGTGCGGCGTGGTTGATGAGATTGTGGCGGGTGAATGACGCGAACGATGCGCTTCCTTCGTCAGCACATCCTACGAACTTCGTAATG
>JAPLQK010000031.1 GCA_026399735.1 Pseudomonadota bacterium | reverse complement strand
GCGGTGATCAAACTGGGGCCGGGCAAAGGTTTTGAGTTCAACTACGACTATTGCAAGGGTTGCGGCCTGTGCGTGACCGAATGCCCGTGCGGCGCGATCAAGATGGTGCCGGAAGAAACCTGAAACAATTTAAGGAAACCATTCTCTTACTGTGCCGCGCACGACGATACGCAGATTTATACAATAAAATCAATAACTTATGAATAAACACATCCACATTCTCGGCATCTGCGGCACCTTTATGGGCGGCATCGCGGCCATCGCCAAGCAGTCAGGCTATCGCGTTACGGGTTGCGATGCCAACGTCTATCCGCCGATGAGCACGCAGCTCGAAGCGCAAGGCATAGAACTCATTTCCGGTTTCGGCACCGAACAGCTGGCACTGAATCCTGACATCTACGTCATCGGCAACGTGGTCACGCGGGGCAATGCGCTGATGGAGGAAATCCTGAACCGCAACCTGCCCTATGTCTCCGGCCCGCAATGGCTGTCGGACACGCTGCTGAGAGACAAGTGGGTTCTTGGCGTCGCGGGTACGCACGGCAAAACCACCACCGCGTCGATGCTGGCCTGGATACTGGAACATGCGGGTCTGAATCCCGGCTTCCTGATCGGCGGCGTACCGCAGAATTTCGACATCTCGGCGCGCATCACCGAATCGCCATTCTTCGTGATCGAAGCCGACGAATACGACACCGCATTCTTCGACAAACGCTCCAAGTTCGTGCATTACCATCCGCGCACCGCAATCCTGAACAATCTGGAATTCGACCACGCGGACATCTTTGCCGATCTGAATGCCATCGAGACGCAATTCCACCATCTGGTGCGTACCGTGCCGGGCAATGGTCTGATCGTTGCCAATGGCCGCGAGGAATCGTTGAATCGAGTATTGAAGCGCGGTTGCTGGACACCGGTCGAACGCTTCGGCACTGACGCCGGCTGGAACATTGACGCCGATAATCGCGTGACCCTGAACGGCAAACTGCAAGGTACGCTGAGCTGGGAATTGCTGGGCGAACACAACCGCATGAACGCGCTGGCGGCCTTGTCCGCCGCACGCCATGTCGGCGTGCCAGTCGCGCTGGGGCTGGAGGCGTTAAGTCAGTTCAAAAACGTGAAGCGCCGCATGGAAGTGAAAGGCCGGGTGAACGGCATCACCGTTTACGACGACTTCGCCCATCATCCTACCGCGATAGCCACCACCGTTGCCGGCTTACGCCACAAGCTGGATTCGGGACGGATACTTGCAGTGCTGGAACCGCGCTCAAACACCATGAAGCTGGGGATAATGAAAGATGCGCTGCCCGGCAGCCTGAAGGATGCCGACCTTGTATTCTGCTATTCGGGCAATTTGGGTTGGGATGCGATGGGCGCACTGGCCGCGATGGGCGAAAAAGCCGTTGTCATCGATGATCTCGATGCGCTGATCGAAGCCATTACCGCCGCCGCAAAACCCGGCGATCACATACTGGTGATGAGCAACGGGGCTTTTAGCGGGATACATGATAAGTTATTGAATAAAATGGATAATTAGCTTTGATATATTCAACAGTCTTACAGCGATGACATTCTTGTGTTGGTTACCGCACAAAGTTGCTGATAAAACGAGCCTATGATGTTCATTCGTCGCCGATATCAGATACGACGTGAATGAAACTATTTATCAGGAGACTTTCATGACTCAGCAAACCAAAGAGCAGCAAGTGAAACCAAAGCCGCCTTATCCCTCCCATGCAGAGGAAGCAAATAAGCAAAAAGCCAAGGCGGAAGAGCATGAGGTGGCTGGCAGACATAAAAATGACGGCCAAAAAGATCACAAGGGTGCGCGTTAAACGGTGAACTCGACTGTCCATGCCCCATTTTTCCACGAAAGAGCGTGTATTACGATGACACGTAGTCGGGACATGGACGTCGATGCCGAAAGCGTTGCGACGCAGGAGCGGTGGCAAATCCGCCCTGGCAAAGACAACTCTCACCCCTAATGTGTCAAACAGCTTTCGATGTTTCCCACCCGTCAGCGCGCATATTTTCCACATGCATTGAAAAAGCTCAATAACTACAATGGGTTGTGATTTTTCACCGCCGTTGCTGATCGTGCAGTCTATTCCAAACAATCAAAGGAAATAGTCATGTCAACCGAACCAACGTGTCCATTTGCCGGCAACGCCCACACAAGCACAATTGCCGGATCTCAATCAAACGCAGACTGGTGGCCCAATCAGCTGAAGCTCAACATTCTGCAACAGCACTCTTCACTGTCCGACCCCATGGGCGAGACGTTCAACTACACCGAGGAGTTCAAGAGCCTCGACATGAATACCGTGAAGAAGGACCTCTTGGCACTGATGACCAACTCACAGGACTGGTGGCCGGCAGACTTCGGCCACTACGGGCCTTTATTTGTGCGCATGGCATGGCACAGCGCCGGCACGTACCGCACCAGCGATGGTCGCGGAGGCGCAGGGCACGGCAACCAGCGCTTTGCGCCACTCAATAGCTGGCCCGACAACATCAACCTAGACAAGGCGCGTCGCTTGATCTGGCCGATCAAGCAGAAGTATGGCCGGAAAATTTCATGGGCCGACCTGATCATTCTCACGGGTACCGTCGCGCTGGAATCGATGGGATTCAAGACCTTCGGTTTCGCCGGTGGACGTGAGGATATCTGGGAACCGCAAGAGGACATTTACTGGGGTGCTGAGGGCAAGTGGTTGGCAGATGAGCGTTACAGCAGTGATCGCAACCTTGAGAATCCTCTCGCCGCGGTGCAAATGGGCCTGATCTATGTGAACCCGGAAGGTCCAAATGGCAACCCGGATCCGGTCGCTGCTGCGCGGGATATTCGCGAGACCTTCGCTCGTATGGCGATGAACGATGAAGAGACGGTTGCGCTCATCGCTGGCGGTCACACCTTCGGCAAGTGCCACGGCGCCGGCGATGCGGCATTGGTGGGTCCTGAGCCGGAAGCTGCCGGCATCGAGAAGCAAGGTCTGGGCTGGAAGAGCAGCTTTGGTTCAGGTAAAGGTGGTGACACGATCTCCAGCGGTCTTGAGGTTACCTGGACCACCACGCCAACAAAATGGAGCAATAACTTTTTCTGGAATCTGTTCGGTTATGACTGGGAGCTGACAAAGAGTCCAGCCGGGGCACACCAATGGAAACCGAAGAACGGCGCTGGCGTCGGTACGGTGCCTGATGCACACGAGCCGTCAAAACGTCATACGCCAGCCATGCTGACCACCGACCTTGCATTGCGCTTCGATCCTGCCTATGAAAAAATTTCGAGACGTTTCCACGAAAATCCTGATCAGTTCGCAGACATATTCGCCCGAGCTTGGTTCAAACTGACCCATCGCGACATGGGACCTCGCGCACGCTATCTTGGCCCTGATGTTCCTGCGGAAGAGCTCATCTGGCAAGACCCTGTTCCTGCAGTCAATCATACATTGATTGATGAGCAGGACATTGCTTCCCTCAAGTGCAAGATTCTTGCCTCTGGTTTGTCTGTCGCGGAACTGGTTTCAACCGCATGGGCATCGGCATCCACGTTCCGTGGCTCCGACATGCGCGGCGGTGCGAATGGTGGCCGCATTCGTCTGGCACCGCAGAAGAATTGGGAAGCAAATCAGCCTGCGCAGCTGGCGAAGGTGCTAAAAATGCTGGAGGGTATTCAGAGCGCGTTCAACAGCGCCCAAACTGGTTGCAAAAAAGTTTCGCTTGCCGATTTGATCGTTCTGGGGGGCTGTGCAGCTGTTGAGGCAGCCGCTAAGAAGGGCGGTCAGGATGTGAACGTTCCTTTCACTCCGGGTCGCATGGATGCATCACAGGAGCAGACCGATGTGGAATCCTTCGCCGTGATGGAGCCGATCGCAGACGGGTTCCGCAACTACGTTCGCAAGGGACTTGAGTCCTCGTCGGCTGAGCTGCTGGTGGACAGAGCGCAGTTAATGACGCTGACTGCCCCTGAGTTGACGCTTCTGATCGGAGGTCTACGCGCCCTTAATGCAAACGTCGGCCAGTCCAAACACGGTGTTTTCACTAGGCGGACCGAAACATTGAGCAATGATTTCTTCGTGAATCTTCTCGACATGAACACAAAGTGGCAGAAGTCCGCCACATCCGAAGGCGTGCTGGAGGGGAGTGATCGGGCGACGTGCAAGCTCAAGTGGACGGGCACCATCGTTGATCTCGTTTTCGGTTCGAACTCCCAGCTCCGGGCCCTCGCGGAAGTCTATGCCTGCAGTGATTCGCAGCAGACCTTCGTGCGTGACTTTGTGGCGGCATGGCACAAGGTAATGAACCTTGATCGCTTCGACCTTCCATGATCTCAAAGGATAGCTTGTAAAGCTCCTATACCGCACAGACTCTACCTGCATCGGGTTATCTCAGGTCAATTTGATGCTGCACGTTGTTTAGATGTCCTTTTGGCACTTTGTAGCTGATCGCGAGCATCTGCTTTAGTGCTGGTACTTTGTAGCTGATCGCGAGCATCTGCTTTAGTGCTGGTCATTCCACTCCCCGACAGGCAGTAAATTGCATTGCGATACACCGCGATCGAACGCTACCGGCAAGCCTACGCCTCCTGCCCTTCCAGCCCCAGTTCCTGGATTTTGCGGGTCAGGGTATTGCGGCCGATGCCGAGCAGTGTGGCGGCTTCGATGCGCCGCCCGTTGGTATGGTGCAGCGCCTGTAAAATCAGCGTGCGTTCAAACTGCGCAACGAAGCTGTCCATGATGCCATCGTCTCCCCGCTGCAAAGCCGTTTCCACCTCACTTGCCAATATCGTACTCCAGTTCGTTGCAGCCGGACTGTCCGTGACATCGCGCCATTCCGGCGGCAGATCGGCAATTTCGACCACCTGCGATGGCGTCATCACCGTCAGCCAGTGACACAGGTTTTCCAGCTGCCTGACATTGCCGGGAAAATCCTGCACACTCAAATGGTGCAAGGCTGCCTCGCTGAATTGTTTTTGCTCGACCGCCAATTCCTGCGCGCTTTTTTGCAGGAAATATTTTGCCAGCAACGGAATATCTTCACGCCGTTCACGCAACGGCGGCAGGCGCAGCCGTATCACGTTCAGCCGGTGGAACAGGTCTTCACGAAACAATCCCTGTTTGACGCGCTCTTCAAGATTCTGATGCGTTGCGGTGATGATGCGTACGTTCGCCCTGATCGGCTGTTGTCCGCCGACACGATAATAATTGCCGTCCGACAGTACGCGCAGCAAGCGGGTTTGCAATTCCGATGGCATGTCACCGATCTCATCGAGAAACAGCGTTCCGCCTTCCGCCTGTTCGAAGCGTCCGTGTCGCGTGGCGGCCGCGCCGGTAAATGCGCCGCGCTCATGCCCGAACAGCTCGGATTCGAGCAAATCCTTCGGAATGGCTGCGGTATTGATCGCAATGAACGGTTTGTCTGAACGCGGGCTATGGCGATGCAGCGCGCGCGCCACCAGTTCCTTACCGGTTCCCGATTCGCCGTTGATCAGCACCGTGGCATGGGATTGCGATAACCTGCCGATGGCGCGGAACACATCCTGCATCGCGGGCGCATGCCCCAGAATATCTGCCGCCACTTCGAGCTGGCCCACCTCGGCTGATTTTCGCCGGCTTTGTTCCAGTGCGCGACGTATCAGGTCAACCGCATGATTGATATCGAACGGCTTGGGCAAATACTCAAAAGCGCCGCCCTGAAATGCCGATACCGCACTTTCCAGATCGGAATACGCGGTCATAATGATGACCGGAATCAGCGGGTGACGTTCGTGCAGCAACTGCAGGAAATCCAACCCGGAACGCCCCGGCATGCGAATATCGCTTACCACCACTTGCGGAGTTTCGTGACTCAAGGCACGCAAAGCGTCATCCGCAGAGGCAAAACTCTCGAATTCGATACTGGCCCGCGCCAGGGACTTTTCCAGCACCCAGCGTATCGAGCGATCGTCATCAATTATCCAGACAGGTTTCATAGTGCACTCGATTAATCTATTTGAGGTTGGTTAAAAGCGCAAACCTGCGCTACGCGCTATAAGCTCGCTTGCAGCGGCAACATCACGGTAAAACGCGTGCAGCCCGGTTCACTGTCGAACTCGATCGTGCCGTGATGCTGGCTGACAAAATCCTGCGCCAGCGTCAGCCCCAGTCCGTGACCATCGGCGCGCCCCGAGACCAGCGGATAAAAAATCTTGTCGCGCAACTCAAGAGGAATGCCCGGCCCG
>JAPLQK010000069.1 GCA_026399735.1 Pseudomonadota bacterium | reverse complement strand
TTTTTGTATTCGTCCATGCGTTGACGCAGGATGGGTTGATATTCCGGCGGAATTTTTTTAAGCAAGACATTCCAGCCCGCTTCTATATCCGGCTTCATTTCGCGCGCGCGACGGATCAGGTTCTCGATTTCCTTTTGTCTGGTGCGGGCGACGATGCGCCCGTCACCGGTAATCGCGAAAATAACAGCAATAGAGATCACCGCATTGGCATCGAGATCTGCGTCTTTAACGGCACCTGCGTAATGACTTTTTCGCAACCACTTTGCGCAATCGATCGTATTCTGGTTTTCATGCCGGGATCGTAACTCATTGTTGTAAAGATCATCCCCTGTCCATGCCGAGTCAGGTTCTGCTCGGCACAACTCGTTGAAGAGCGCCTTGATGTTGCGCTGCTGTATATACGGATCGTTATCGAAATCTGAAAGCATGGTCTGACAGGGCAGCGCGGCTAATGCCTTGATATGCCTGAATCCTGCCTGAAATACCTGTTCGGCACCGTGGTGTAACAGGAAGGCCAGTTCTGCTTCGTCATCATGCGGAATATTTGCCAGACTGATCCCCAATGACGTGCAACCTATGGTCAGATAAAAGGCATCCAGCAGGCCATCGGCCGTTCTGTCATTGGTAAATTTCTGGGCGACAAGTACGGTGATGCCAGCCAGTTCTTCCAGCAGATTATCCGCTGATGGCTTTTGATTCCGTGCAAGCGTTTCGAGTGCCCGTACCAGATGAGGCCGGCGGGTGGTAATGTTGGCAAGTGTCATCATTCAGTCTTGCGCACTACGCAAAAATATCCTCGCCCATACTGGGGCGAGCGCCGGACGCAGTTTTGCCCGGCACCTGTTTGCGCAGCCGTATCAGTAATTCCTGTGTGGTGCGAGGCGTCGCATATTCGTAGCCATAGCCGAATCCGTAGGGTTCATCGTCAGAATCCGGCTGTACGTACAACTCGTTTTCACCGGGCTTCCAGTCGGGAAAAAGTTCAAACAGCACCCGATCCCAGGCATCTGCATCGGTCCGTGCGATAGCCAAGGCGAGCGGGATGATGTCGTGATCTGAAGTCGTCTGCCCGCTGACATGAGCGCCGCGTGCCTGGATATCGTTGGCCAGTTCAATGATTTCCTCAATGGCGGTCGAAAATAGTGCGGCAAATGCGGTGGTGCCCCAGTCGGTGGATAAGGCTTCGCGGATAAGCGCTGCACGCCGGTCCGGATCGTCGCTGGCGAACAGTACGCCATGGATGTGTGCGAACAGGGATTCGGCCAGCATTTCCGGTTCATCTTCGATCTGCTCCACACGCCAGGCTGCGGCAAAAAATGCCAGACTCATGGCCCATGCTTTGGGCGAAATCAGCAAGGTCGCCAGTGAGAGCTTGCCGCCATCGAAGGCTGACAGGTGCATGGCAGCGACTTCCGGCGCCATTGTCTCAAGCACTTCAACGACGGCCAGATCGCCGAACTGTTCGACAGTCTCGTTGAATGCTTCCTCGGCATGATCGGTTGCACCGGCCAGCACCAGTTCAGTGACTTGCCGGCTGATTGCAGGGTAGTTGGCTTTGTCAGACATTCTTGTCTCCGCTGGCGTCGAACAGATGTTCAATATCGTGCCCCGACGTGAGTTGATCTTCGTCTTCATCATCGCCGCCTTCACTCTTCTGCAGCGTTTCTAAAGAGTGGTCTTCTTCAGTCCAGCGTTTGGGGTGTTTATATAAAAATGCAGTGATGATTGCCCGTCGCGCCAATTGTGGATTGGACCCCGCGACGGTGATGACCGCACGTCCGGCCATCTCGTCATCGCATGACACCATCGCCAGTACTTTTGCGGTATCGCCCTGATCGTAGTGCTCACATTGCGCCAGCAGTCCGGCAGGGTCGTTAAAGCGCAGATGATCGACCAGTGCGAAACTCAACAGATTTACATCGTCGATTTCGGAACCCCGGGCAAATTCATCGATTAACGATTTGATGACTTTTGCATACGTTTTCCTGTCAGGCGGATCCCCCAGCGTGTCTTCAATCTGGATGCCCAGTTCGCGGGACTGATAGGCAAATTCAGCATGTATTTTTTTCATGATTTTATTTTGATAAGTCAGTTTGGATTTCGCAGCGTCTGAACAATGAATGCCATAGTGAAAGTGCTTCATTTTCCGGATCAAGGATGATGCGGTTGTTAAGTCTCTGATTATATTCGGATCTTTTTTTCGGGTCGGAAAGTAACTCATACGCTGTCTGTATTGCATTGAACCGCGTTGTGCTGCCCGTATTCCTGTCCGGGTGGTGACGCATGGCAAGAGCGCGGTAAGCCTTCCTGATTTCATCGCCGGACGCGGTCGGAGATACGCCAAGAATGTTGTATAGGTTTTTCAATGGATGTCTTCTGTTGACCGCAAATTTTACACCAGCCTGATTCAGCAAAGAAGCAACTGCTTTTCTACTGAGTCAGGCTGAACTATCAGCGGCTGACCAGTTCCTTTAATACGTAGGGCAAAATGCCGCCTGCGCGGTAGTAGTCCACTTCGATCGGCGTGTCGATACGCAACAGCAACGGCACTTGTTGAATTGTGCCGTCAGTCCTTGTGATGGTCAACGTTACGTCCTGTTGCGGTTTCAAATCGCCGTCGATGCCGGTGATGTCGAAGCGCTCATCACCGGTAAGGTTCAGACTGGCAACGGTTGTGTCGCCTTTGAACTGCAACGGCAACACGCCCATGCCGACCAGATTGCTGCGGTGGATACGCTCGTAAGATTTGGCAATCACGGCTTTGACGCCCAGCAACTGCGTGCCTTTGGCCGCCCAGTCACGGGAGGAGCCGGTGCCGTATTCTTCACCGGCGAAGATCACGGTGGCGGTGCCGTCAGCTACGTAGTGCATCGCCGCATCGTAGATGGCGGTTTGTTCACCGTTGTACAGGGTATAGCCGCCTTCGATGCGGCTGCCGTCGGCTTTAGCGGGTAGCATCAGATTCTTGACGCGCACATTGGCGAAGGTGCCGCGCATCATTACTTCGTGATTGCCGCGGCGTGAACCGTAGCTGTTGAAATCCTTCACCGCTACACCATGCGCTTGCAGATATTTGCCGGCGGGTGTGGTGGGCTTGAAACTGCCTGCGGGACTGATGTGATCGGTGGTCACCGAGTCGCCGAAGATCGCCAGTGCGCGTGCCGCCACAATATTGGCAACAACAGGCACGGCGGCATCGAAGAACGGCGGGCGGGCGATGTAGGTCGAATCATCCCATTGATACAAATCGCCCTGAGGTGCGGTTATCGCGTTCCACAGCGGCAGGTCGCGGGTAAGATCGGAATACAGTGTGCGATACACGGCAGGGTCGGTGGCGTACTGGCTTACAGCCTGAATTTCTGCGTTCGTAGGCCAGATGTCGCGCAAAAATACCGGATTGCCTGCTTTGTCTGTACCCAGTGCTTCGGTGTCGAGGTTGATGTTCATGCGGCCTGCAATTGCATAGGCCACCACCAGCGGCGGACTTGCCAGAAAGTTGGCCTTGATATTGGCGTGGATGCGCGCTTCGAAATTGCGGTTGCCGGACAGCACAGCCGCTGCGATCAGATCGTTCTTGACGATGGTTTCTTCAATACCCGCATCCAGCGGGCCTGAATTGCCGATGCAGGTGGTGCAACCGTAGGCCGCCAGACCAAAGCCCAGCTGTGCCAGGGGTTCCAGCAGTCCGGCATTGGTAAGATAAGCGGTGACGACGCGTGAGCCGGGCGCCAGCGTGGTTTTGATGTGCGGTTTGACGGATAAGCCTTTTTCAAGCGCCTTTTTTGCCAGCAATCCGGCTGCCAGCATCACGCTCGGGTTGGAGGTGTTGGTGCAGGAGGTAATCGCTGCGATCAGCACATCGCCGTTGCCGATTTCGATGTTGTCGCGTCCGATCGGATATCGTTGCGTCAGTTTTACGGCCGGCTGATTGAAACCGCTATCGCTTGTCGGTTTGGAAAACAGCGTGTCGAAGGATTCGTGCATCTTTGACAATGCAATACGATCCTGCGGGCGCTTGGGGCCGGCCAGTGAAGGCTCGATACCGGACAGGTCCAGTTCCACGACATTGCTGTAATCGATCTGGCCCTCTGAAGGAATGCCATATAGCCCCTGCGCCTTGAAGTAGGACTCGAACGCATCGAGTTCTTGTTCTGTGCGTCCGGTGTTGCGCATGAAACTGACGGTCACATCGTCCACCGGGAAGAAGCCCATGGTCGCGCCGTATTCCGGCGCCATGTTGGCGATGGTCGCACGATCCGGCAACGTGAGCGCGGCTGTGCCTTCGCCGAAGAATTCAACAAACTTTCCGACGACTTTGTGGCGGCGCAACAACTCGGTGACCGTCAGCACGACGTCGGTGGCTGTCACTCCTTCACGCAAGCTGCCTTTAAGGTTTACGCCGACGACATCGGGCGTCAGGAAGTACACCGGCTGTCCCAGCATGCCGGCTTCCGCCTCGATGCCGCCCACGCCCCAGCCGACCACGCCGATGCCGTTGATCATCGTGGTGTGACTGTCGGTGCCAACCAGCGTGTCCGGATAATAGACACCGTCCTTGTGTTGCACGCCGCGCGCCAGATATTCGAGATTGACCTGATGTACGATGCCGATGCCGGGCGGCACGACCTTGAAGGTATCAAACGCCTGCATGCCCCACTTCATGAACTTGTAGCGTTCGGTGTTTCGTTCGAATTCCATTTCCATGTTGATTCGGAGCGCATCGGCATTGTTATAGCTGTCAATTTGCACCGAGTGATCGACGACCAGATTGACCGGCACCAGCGGCTCGATGATTTTAGGATCGCAACCCAGCGCTGCCGCCGCATTTCGCATGGCGGCCAAATCGGCCAGCAGCGGTACGCCGGTGAAGTCCTGCAGTACGATGCGGGCGACGACAAAAGGAATTTCTTCAGTGCGCGGTGCATTCGGCTGCCAGTTGGCCAGTTCGCGGATGTGGGATTCGGTGATTTTCTTGTCGTCGTAATTGCGCAATACGGCTTCGAGCACAATGCGAATCGACACCGGTAACCGTGAAATCTTCCCCAAGCCTGCCGCTTCCAGCGCCGGCAGGGAATACAGCGTGCCCAGGTGGCCTGCGGCTAAATTGAAGTGAGTGCGGGTGTTGAACAAGTTGTGCGACATGGCAATGGCTCCGGATACGCGAGATAAAGGGGGGATTATAACCAGCGGGCAGGGTGGCGCATAGCGATCAGCTTCGATACGGTTGCTTTGCACCGTTCACAAAGTGGTGTGAGCAGGTTTGCCTGCCGACAGGCGGGTTTCCTTAGGGCGAACGCGCAACGCCTGAATTGACTTGCAAATGTTACCTTAATTGAGCCTGCATGATCAAAATCTGGCAATCGCCTTGCGGGCCGGCATCGGTAGTTGTGGCGTTGCGGGGCGCTGGTTTTCATTTACCTTGAAGGCGGATACCGCAGCGGCAAGATTTTGCGACTGTTCTTCCAGTGAACTGGCAGCAGAAGCCGCTTCTTCAACCAGCGCGGCATTCTGTTGGGTCACGTCATCCATCTGTGAAATTGCCTGGTTTACCTGTTCGATACCCCGACTTTGTTCAGTCGAGGCCGCTGTAATTTCGCCCATGATGTCGGTGACTTGTTTGACTGCACTCACGACTTCTTCCATGGTTTTTCCGGCTTTGTCCACCAGCGCTGTTCCGGCCGAGACTTTTTCGGTCGATTCATTGATCAATGCCTTGATTTCTTTGGCAGCGTCCGCACTGCGTTTGGCCAGATTGCGCACTTCGGATGCCACCACTGCAAAGCCGCGACCCTGCTCACCGGCACGCGCAGCTTCCACGGCGGCATTAAGCGCGAGAATATTGGTCTGAAAGGCAATACCGTCGATGATGCTGATAATGTCCGAGATTTTTTTGGAACTGTCGCTGATGGAAGACATGGTGTACACGACTTCGTTGACCACCTTGCCGCCCTTGACCGCAATCAGCGATGCGCCGACGGCGAGTTGATTCGCCTGATGTGCATTTTCGGCATTCTGTTTCACGGTGGAGGTGAGTTGCACCATGCTGGCGGCTGTCCGTTTCAGGCTGTTGGCCTGCTCATCCGTGCGTTGCGACAGATCGGAATTGCCTGCCGAGATTTCTTCGGAGGCCGTGTGTATGGTATCGGTGGCCTCCCTGATCTGTCCCACCAGTTCCTTCAGCTTCTCGACCGTGTCGTTGATGCCGAGCTTCATTTCGCCAAATGTACCCGGGTAGTCCTTGCTGATGGACTGGGTCAGATCACCTTTAGCCAGTACATTGGCCACACGCAGCACGTCATTGAGGCCCGCCCCGGTGATATTCGACAACTGATTGAGCAGTTCGGATAACTCGCGGGCATAGCCGGACTTGCCGTCCATACTCATCATGACATGGAAATTGCCCCGTACCGCGACGCCTTCGACGATGTTCTTGATCTCGGCGACGAGCATCGTCAGTGATTCCGCAGTGGTGTTGACGCTCACCTTGACCTCGTTGTATGCACCGGAATATTCCTTGGTGATCTTCTGGCTAAGATCGCCCCGGGACAGCGCTTGCGTTACGCGTATGGTGTCTTTGAACGCGGCATCGACCGTTTCGGTGAGCTGGTTGAGTAATTCGGACAGCTCGCGGGTATATCCCATCTTGTTGTCCATATTCATTTTGATGCTGAAATCTCCCCGTACTGCGGCCTGTACGATGGTTTTTATCTCACTTACGAGATTGCGCAGACTGGTTTGCATTGCCTGCATCGCCTTGAGTTGCTGACCAACCTCATCATCCCCTTCGATTTTAATGGTTGAGGAAAGATCGCCCGAGGCAATGTGATTTGCGGTATCGGTCGAGTGCAGTACAGGCGCGGTAACCCGGTAAATCAGTTTTCTGATCAGGAAGTACAGCAGAATTTGCACGACAATTTGTAATGCCCATGTGCTGTAATTGACTTTGGCGATGAGTTCGAATTCTTCGGTCAAATCCGTCGAAACACTGGTTGCACCGAGCACCGTTCCTTCAGGTACGATATGGCAGGTCAGGCAATTTGTGCCACGAAAATTAGATTGTGCAACGAAGGGTACAACCACGCGCAATTCGTGGCGACCCGCGCGTTGCGATTCCTGGACTTGCATCTGGGCGGTATTTAAGGCGGCTTGATCCAGCTCATCCTTTGCCTGTTCGGAGGGTTGGCCGGGACCATATTGTCCGCTGACCGGCGTATTGCGGATAACGCGCAGTTCATTCAGTTTTTCTGATGCGCCCATTTTTTCGACATACAGGGCGCGCTGAGCCGTATCGCTGATGATGCCGTTGATCATCAGCATGTTCAGTCCGTTTAATACCCCGTCTGCTGAGACTCGCGCGCTATGCCGGGCTTCCGTGAGTACATGCTTTTCGAACATGTCGAGTGCGAAGTATTGCACAAGCAGGATGACTAAAAACAGCAGCAATTGAATAGGAAATTGCAACTTGTTCCGAATGGAAAGTGCGTCCCACCATGTTTTCATGTCAAATCCTGAAAAAGTTAAATCGGCCTGAAAAAATCAGTTGTCCGCGCCGATATAACAGATGCAGCCTTTATGGCAGCGGATGGTTAGCGTTAACCGCAAATTACTTGACGGGCGGCGCTTCCTTTTTTGGTTTCTTCACTTCTTTGTTTTTGCGTTGCTGACCTTTAGCCATGATATTTCTCCTTGTAGGTGGACGAACTTTGTTTCAACGTAATTATATGCGGCTATCGGCTGAACAGGTTGTCAGATTTCGATACGTGTACCCATTTCAATGACACGGTTGGTCGGAATTTTGAAAAAATCTGCCGCATTCATGGCGTTTTTAGATAATGCCAGGAACAGACGCTCACGCCATTTCACCATGCCAGGGTTGGGGCTGGACACGATCATGGCACGCGATATAAAGAACGATGTGCTCATCATGTCCATAGGCAATCCCATTGTGGCACACAAATCAAGCGCTGCCGGCAGGTCAGGCATTTCCATAAACCCGTAGAAAACTTTTACACGATAGAAATTCTTGCCCAAGTCCTCGATCAATAATCGGTTGCCCTTCGTGACGTAGGGTTTGTCTTCGATGATAACGGTCAGCAAAATGTTACGTTCGTGCAACACCTGATTGTGTTTGAGGTTATGCAACAGCGCAGAAGGTGCCCCTTCACCTACGCCGGTCAGGAATATCGCCGTTCCGTGCACCCGATTGACGCTGTCGGCGTCATCCAGAACAAGCTGTATGGGTACAGATTGCTTGGCGATTTGTTCGAACAGCAATTTTCGTCCGCGCTTCCAGGTGGTCAGTACGGTAAAGGAAATGAGCGCTATTCCTAAAGGGAACCATCCGCCTTGCGGAATCTTCATGGCATTGGCCGCAAAGAAGGTGAAATCTACCGCGAACAGCACAAAGACCAGAGGGAGGGTAATGGCCAACGACCAGCGCCAGTAAAAAATCATCACGAAGCCGATCAGTATGGTGGTGATGGTCATGGTGCCGGTGACGGCAATGCCGTACGCGGCTGCCAGGTTGCTGGAACTTTGGAAGGCAAACACCAGAAAGATGACGGCCAGATACAGTATCCAGTTGGTGGCCGGCACATAGATCTGTCCTTGCGCTTTGTCAGATGTCTGGCGGACTTCCATGCGCGGCAGAAAACCCATTTGTACCGATTGATTCGCAACGGAGAATGCGCCGGAAATCACCGCTTGTGATGCGATCACTGTTGCCGCCGTGGCGAGCAGCACCATCGGCACTAATGCCCATGCAGGCGCTAACAAGTAAAATGGATTTTCGATTGCTTTTGGGTTGTGCAGCAAAAGCGCGCCCTGGCCGAAATAATTCAAGGCGAGTGCGGGCAGCACGAAGTAGAACCAGGCCAGACGAATCGGAGATTTTCCGAAGTGTCCCATATCGGCATACAAGGCTTCGCCGCCGGTGATGGCCAGCACCACTGAGCCTAGCGCCAGAAAGGATATCCACGGATCTGCAATCAGAAAGTGGTAGGCATAAATCGGGTTAACTGCCCATAACACCTGGGGCGTTTCCAGAATGGACAGGATGCCAAAAAATCCCAGACAGAGAAACCAGACGATCATGATGGGGCCGAATGCCAGACCAACCGTTGTTGTGCCGCGTTTCTGAATAAAAAACAATCCGGTCAGTACGACGAAAGTAATCGGCAGTACGAATATCTTGAACTGATGCGATACCAGATCCAGACCTTCTACAGCCGACAGTACAGAAATCGCGGGAGTAATCATCCCGTCGCCAAAAAACAGCGCGGCAGCCAATACACCGAGCGCGGTGAGGAACCATTTCGTTTTCGGACGTTTTGCGGTCAGTTCAGTGACCAGCGCCAGCAAAGCCAGCGAGCCGCCCTCGCCATGATTGTCTGCGCGCATGATGATAATCACATATTTGAGTGACACCAGCAGCATGATGGTCCAGAACATCGTTGACAGCACGCCCAGAATATTTGCTTCGATGACGGGCAGTGGCGCAGAGCCTGTGAAGGTGGTTTGCAGCGCGTATAACGGGCTGGTGCCAATGTCGCCAAACACCACGCCGACTGCGCCTAGCACCAGCGTAGACATTTTTTGTTTTGTTGCACTCATTTTAGTATCCCTTTTCTTCGCTCAGGAAGAATGGGGCGGAACTCTACTCTTGCTAAGCGCCGAAAACAATCTTGTCATATTGCGTATGGAAAAACAAAATGACCGCAAGCGGTCATTTTGTTTTATAACTATTTGATTAAATGTAATTTTTAGTAAGGCGCGTTTTTGTTCCGCCGGGCGGCAGAAGTGTGCCCCTGTTATTAGCTGCCCAAACCCGACAGCCGTTCTGCCGCTCTCACCGTGTTCGCCACCAGCATGGTGATGGTCATCGGACCCACGCCGCCGGGTACCGGGGTGATGTAGCCTGCGACTTCTTTCACGCTGGCAAACTCCACATCGCCGACCAGTTTTCCATCGCTGTTGCGGTTGATGCCGACATCGATCACGACCGCGCCCGGTTTGACCATATCACCTTTTATAAAGTTGGGGCGACCCACAGCCGCCACCAGAATATCGGCGTCTTTGGTGTGTTTGGCCAGATCCACCGTTTTGGAGGTGCAGATCGTCACGGTCGCGTTCTTGTGCAGCAACAGCAGCGCCATTGGTTTGCCGACGATGTTGCTGCGGCCCACCACCACGGCGTGCTTTCCCTCGATTTGAATGCCGGTTTTTTCCAGCATCACCATCACGCCGTATGGCGTGCAGGAAGGGAAAGGCGTTTCGCCGGTAACCAGCGCGCCGACATTCTTTTCGTGGAAGCCATCCACATCCTTGTCGGGATTGATCGCTTCGATCACCTTGTGTGCGTCCAGATGTTTAGGCAGCGGCAGTTGCACCAGGATGCCGTGTATCTTTGGATCGTTGTTCAGCGCGTTGACTTCGGCGAGCAGGGCCGCTTCGGTCGTGTCGGCCGGCATCTCTACGTGTATGGAATACAGACCCAGTTCTGCGCAGGCCTTCACCTTGTTGGCAACGTAGACTCGGGAGGCAGGATCGTTGCCTACGATAATCACCGCCATGCCGGGCGTGACGCCGCGTGCGATCAGGGCATCTGCGCGAACTTTCCATTCAGCGCGCACTTGCTGCGCAATGGTTTTGCCGTCAATGATTTGAGCAGTCATTATTTTTCCGCAATTGATTTCTGGTAGGCCGCAAGGCCGTTGGTGATTTCGGCATGAGCAGCTTCAATACCTTCCCAACCCCTGATTTTGACCCACTTGCCCGGTTCCAGCGCCTTGTACAGTTCAAAGAAATGCTTGATCTGTTCCAGCGTGATTTTCGGCAAATCCTCATAGGTCTTGATCTCGTGATAGAGCGGGGTCAGCTTGTCGGTAGGAACCGCGATGATTTTGGCGTCGTCGCCGCCTTCGTCGCTCATTTGCAATACGCCTACAGGACGGCAGGGGATGATCGCGCCGTGAACGATAGGGAAAGGGGTGATGACCAGTACGTCCACCGGGTCGCCGTCGTCTGCGATGGTTTCCGGGATAAAACCGTAGTTACAGGGATAGCGCATCAGCGAGCCGATAAAACGATCCACCACCAGTACGCCGGATGTCTTGTCCACTTCGTATTTGACCGGGTCGGCATGCTTTGGAATTTCTATGATGACATTGCATTCGTGGGGTAGTTTGTTTCCGGGACGGACGTTCAGCAAACTCATGGCTTCTCCTTGAAATAAGTTGGAATGAAATATTTTACAATTATAAGCGATGCGGCGCACTGTAGTCGTGTCGTATTCGGTTAAAATGCTGACTCTTTACTCAAGGAGACGACGTTATGGCAACGCAACTTATCGGCAAGATGGTTATCGGTCAATCGGGTGGTCCTACAGCAGTTATCAATCAGTCGCTGGTTGGTGCCATATTGGCAGCACGTCAGCACGCGAATATCACCGGCATTCTCGGCGCACATCACGGCATCGCCGGTATCATGAAAGAGGATTTCATCGATCTGACCACGCAAAGCGTCGAACAGCTTGAGCTGGTCGCTGCCACGCCCGCTGCCGCGTTGGGTTCAGTACGATTGAAGCCGGGAAAAGCGGAATGCGAAAAGGTGTTCGAAGTCTTTAAAAAGCATGACGTGCGTTTTTTCTTCTACGTCGGCGGCAACGATTCTGCCGAAACCGCACACATCATCGCCGAGATGGCAAAAGAGGCGAATTACGATTTTTGCACCGTGCATATTCCCAAAACCATCGATAACGATTTGAAGGTCACCGATCATTGTCCGGGTTTCGCGTCCGCCGCGCGCTTCGTGGCACTGGCGTTCATGGGCGACGACCGCGACAATGCGGCTCTGTCCGGCATCAAGGTGAATGTGGTGATGGGGCGCAGCGCAGGCTTTCTGACGGCCGCTGCTGCGCTGGCCCGTCAGGCCGATGGCGACGGTCCTCATCTGATTTATCTGCCGGAGCGCGTGTTCAATGTTGAGTCTTTCCAGCAGGATGTCCGCGATGTGATGGCAAAATATGGTCGTTGTGTGATCGCCGTCTCAGAAGGAATTACCGACAAGGACGGCAATCCGATTTCCACCAGCGGCGAACGCGACTCGCACGGCAACATCCAGTTGTCCGGCAGCGGAGCATTGGGCGATGCGCTGGCAGCGCTGGTAAAGGATGCGTTTCCGGGGCAGAAGGTGCGGGTACGCGCCGATACGTTCGGTTACTTGCAACGTTCATTCCCGACCATCGTTTCCGAGGTCGATTCCCGTGAAGCGCGTGACGTGGGCAGTTATGCCGTGAATCATGCAGCTACAACGGGTCAACCCGGCTCAGTGTCGATTAAACGCCTCTCAAGTCAGCCTTATGCCAGCGAATGCTTCATCACGCCCTTGTCGTCGGTGGCAAAAGAAGCGACTCATATGAAGGACGAGTACATTAATGCGGCGAGCAACGATGTGACGCAGGCATGGATTGATTATGTCGCGCCTTTGGTGGGCGAATTGCCGAAAATCGGTCGTTTGTAATACGTTTAAACTAAAAGCCCCGGAGAGTCGGCAGAGAGCTGATTTTCCGGGGCTTTTTGTTGGGATGCTGCTGAATTTATTGACAATGTAAATACAATTGATAGAATGCGTCACATGGATATTCATTATGAAATCAACGGTACAAGCTTTGTGTGGCACGCCAGGAAAGCCGCTGGTAATCCAGTTAAGCATGATGGAATAACTTTTGAACAAGCGGCGGCGGTATTTTTTGACCCGTTTTTTGCATTGCTCGAGGCGGGGTGTAACGACGAAGCGCGTGATGCAATTATTGGTTTCGATGCCTCAAGTCGATTGTTGTTTGTGGTGCATATTGAGGTTGAGGGTAAATTCATCTGTATTATTTCCGCCCGCAAGGCGACCAACGAAGAGAGGCGCAACTATGAGCATTCCTGAACGCTTGAAAACACGGCTGCAAAAAGATCGTCCGATGATTTCTATTACCATGCGCATCCCCGTTGATGTAGTGGATTCAATGAAGGAAATTGCGCCACAACGAGGATTTTCCGGCTATCAACCTTTGCTCAAGTCCTACATCGGCGAAGGGCTGAGGCGTGATGAGGTGCAATATACTTTTGGCGCAACGGCAAGGCTGATCGAGGCGCTGAAAAAGCGCGGTGTGTCGGATGAGGTGCTGGAAGACGCCGCGCGTGAGTTATTGGCAGCGTGATGCTGAAATATCAGGATCGCGGTTGCGCAGCTAACTAATTGATAATTAATATTTTATTGTATAGTTATGCCTCGGTTTTTAAAAACGCCACATCTTGTTCAAATATACCCACATGACTGCACTTAGAAGCAGCTCAATACTTACCGATTAGCCTCCGTCTCGGAGCGCGAAAAAGGTACGTACTTTGTCAATTCATTGCCGCTGATGGCAAGCAGTACGAAGTGGCGCACTACAATCTTGATAGGGTGTTGGACGATCAGCGTTTCGAATCGGACTTCGACCGAATGCTAAAACAGTTGCCCGGCAGAACATCGGATTAAGTTGTAACATTATGAAAAATAAAGAAAAAATTTCTGTTCTATTCGTCTGTATGGGCAATATCTGCCGCTCCCCCACGGCTGAAGCGGTGTTCCGCCATTACGTTGAGAATGCCGGGTTGTCTGAATCCATCCTGATCGATTCGGCAGGAACGCATGATTATCATATCGGTCATGCGCCTGATTTACGTTCTCAGCGCGCAGCAGAACAGCGTGGATACAACATGAGCGGCCTGCGCGGGCGGCAGGTTGAACCCCTTGATTTTGAGCGTTTTGACTATGTGCTGGCGATGGACAAGGCGAATCTTGCCATTTTGCAATATCTGGCTCCGCGCGGATGCAAAAAACAGGTGGGACTGTTTCTCGACTTTTCCCGTCATCACCGCGAGCGTGAAGTGCCCGATCCGTATTATGGCGGAGCGCTGGGCTTTGAGTATGTACTGGATATGGTGGAGGATGCTGCGCAAGGCTTGTTGCAGCACATCAGGCAGGATGATTTATAACTCATTGATTAATAATTAAAAAGCCGCATGATTTTCATCATGCGGCTTTTTGGTGCTAGTGAAACTTAAACCTTGGGGTTTTGCGTTTCGATCTGAACCAGCGGCTCACTCTCCACATACACTTCGAGCTGACGTGCACGGCGGCGAATGACCGGCTGAGGCCGTTCAGTATTCTCAGTAACCACTGCAACCTTGCTGGCTGCCGTTTCGATTTGCACCAGCGTTTCGGCCGGAACTGGGACAACTGCCGGCTTGGCTTCAACGACCGGTGCGACCGGTGCAGGTGCCAGTTCAGTGACAGGTGCTGCTTCAATAGCAGGTGCCGGTGTCACAACTGCGACAGGTGCCGCTTCAGCAGCAGGTGCGGGTGTCACAACCGCGACCGTAGCCACTGTCGCGACGGGTTCAGCGGTCATCATGTTGCTTGGCATCGCAACATATTCTGTCGGTCTGACTCTGACGATCTGTTCAACTGCGGCAGGCTGCTCTGTTGTGTTATCAGTCGACTCCGTTGTGCCTGGTACGACATCACGTTTTTCGCGTTCACGACGACCGCCACGGCGTCCGCGACGGCGAGCGCTGCTTTTCTCAGTCTTTTCCGCTTCAGTTTCGCCTGTACCTTCAGCAGATGCGACGACGGTTTCGAGAACCGGTTTTTCTTCCACGATGCGCGGTTCAACCGGCTTTTTGGGCGGGCGTGGCGGTCTTGGCTGTCTGACTTCTGCCGGAGCCGTCTTTTCAGTCATCTTTTCAACTGGTTTCTCAATAGCCTGAGCCGCGCTGCGTTCGGGCCGGTCATTGCGGTCGCGACGCTTGCGATTGCCACCTTCGCCACGCGGTTCGGGACGTTCGGAGCGACTGCGGGGAGGGCGACTCACTGCGGGTGCTTCGACGGGCTTTTCTGCCGCAACCAGAGATTTAAACCAGCCGCCGATCTGACTGAGCAGGCCGGGAGTCGCTGCTGCCGGCTGTTCAGCCTTCATCGGTGCAGGCGCCACGGGCGTAATACCCTTGACGGCTGCAACAGTGCGTACGCCTTTTTGTGGTTCCTGAGCCGTTTTATTTTCTTCCGGCTTTTCTACCAGCGTGTAGCTGGGCTGAGGCGCTTCACCGCTCAGTTCGTCCTGACGCAGACGGTTGATGCTGTAGTTTGGCGTTTCAAGATGCGGATTAGGAATCAGGGTGATCGGCACTTTCAGGCGTGATTCGATGCGGTGCAGGTCGCTGCGCTTCTCATTCAAGAGGAAGGTTGCAACATCGACCGGCACTTGTGCGTGGATAGCCGCACTGCTGTCCTTCATCGCTTCTTCCTGAATGATGCGCAGGATGTGCAATGCTGAAGATTCGGTGCCACGGATATGTCCGATACCGCTGCAGCGCGGGCAGGTGATGTAGTTGCTCTCGCCAAGACTCGGTTGCAGGCGCTGACGGGAGAGTTCCAGCAGGCCGAAACGCGAAATTTTCGCGGTTTGCACGCGGGCGCGGTCAAAACGCAGCGAATCGCGCAGACGGTTTTCAACGTCGCGCTGGTTTTTGCTGTTTTCCATGTCGATAAAGTCGATCACGATCAGGCCGCCCAGATCGCGCAGGCGCATTTGCCGTGCGATTTCTTCCGCCGCTTCCAGGTTGGTATTGAAAGCGGTCGCTTCAATGTCCGAGCCTTTGGTGGCGCGTGCCGAGTTGATGTCGATCGCGGTCAGCGCTTCCGTGTGGTCGATCACGATCGCGCCGCCCGATGGCAGGCGCACTTCGCGTGAATGGGCGGATTCGATCTGGTGTTCGATCTGGAAGCGCGAGAACAGCGGCACATCGTCCACGTAGCGCTTGATGCGGTTGACGTTGTCCGGCATCACGGTGCTCATGAAGGCGTGAGCCTGTTGATACACTTCGTCGGTGTCGATCAGAATTTCGCCGATTTCCGGGTTGAAATAGTCGCGGATCGCGCGTACCACCAGAGAGCTTTCCAGGTAGATCAGCGAGGGCGCTTTTTCAGATTTTGCGGCATCTGCAATCGCGGTCCACAGCTGATTCAGGTAGTTCAGGTCCCATTGCAACTCTTCTTCATTGCGTCCGATACCGGCGGTGCGCGCGATGATGCTCATGCCGTCCGGTACTTCCAGATTCGACAGCACTTCGCGCAATTCTGCGCGTTCATCGCCTTCGATGCGGCGTGAAACACCGCCGCCGTTCGGGTTGTTCGGCATCAGGACGATGTAGCGTCCTGCCAGGCTGATATAGGTGGTCAGCGCTGCGCCCTTGTTGCCGCGCTCGTCTTTTTCAATCTGAACCAGCAATTCCTGGCCTTCACGCAAGGCTTCCTTGATTGAAGGGCGAGGGCCGCAACCGGGTTGGTGAAACTGGGGAGCGACTTCCTTGAAAGGCAGGAAACCGTGACGGTTGCCGCCGTATTCGACGAAGCAGGCTTCGAGGCTGGGCTCGATGCGGGTGATGATGGCTTGATAGATGTTGCTCTTGCGTTGTTCTTTGCCGGCGATTTCAATGTCGAGGTCAATCAGTTTCTGACCGTCAACAATGGCGACACGGAGTTCTTCCGGTTGTGTCGCATTGAATAACATGCGTTTCATTTTTATTTTTCTCCCGCGCTCTTACACGGGCAAGACTCAAACTACGCGCAGGTTAAGCGTGTGAGAGTAGCAGTTGACAGCGTTGGTTACACAAACGGTTGGTCAAATTGGTTCTCTATAGTCTGGTCAATAAGTTTTGGGCAACATGGCATTCGTCGAAAAACCATCGGGGAGAATTCCTGGACTTTCGCAGCGCGGCTAAATGGCGGCACCTGCAATTATCTGGCTCAACCAGCAAAGGTATTTCAACTCGTCTGCCCCGTTGCGGAATTCACAGGTGCTTTGAGCGCGTAAATCAATTACTATCACTGCTGGTTCCGGTGAGTGATATTAACCGGGTTGCGGTTGGCGGGGGGCGCAGGGCGCCTGTGCCAGCAATCTGTACTTTTTCGCAGGAAAAAGTCAGTAATTATCGGCGGGAATGTATCCCAAACTTACCCGATCCAAAACGCGCGAACGGCGAAGTATAAGCATAATGAATAGTTTAAGCAAAGAATCTGTCACATTCCTCACAATCGACGAAAGCGGCGAAGAACAGCGCATCGACAACTTCCTGTTTCGGCATTTGAAAGGCGTGCCCAAGAGCCATGTTTATCGCATTTTGCGCGGTGAAGTCCGGGTAAATAAAAAACGAGTCGATCAGACCTACCGGCTGAAATTGGGCGATTTGTTGCGTATTCCGCCGGTGCGTGTGGCGCAAAAACAGGAAGTGGACGAGGTTTATATTCCGGCGCTGGAATTGCCGATCATTTATGAAGACGATGCACTGGTGGTGATCAACAAACCGTCCGGTCTGGCGGTGCATGGCGGCAGCGGGGTGAGCTTCGGCGTGATCGAGCAAATGCGCAGAGCTCGTCCACAGGCCAAGTTTCTGGAACTGGTGCACCGGCTGGATCGGGAAACCTCAGGCGTTTTGCTGCTGGCCAAGAAACGCTCCGCCTTGACCGCGATGCACGAAATTATGCGGGAGGGTAACAGCGACAAGCGTTATCTGACGCTGGTGCTGGGGCAATGGCATAACGTCAAACAACATGTCAGGCTGCCGCTTTTCAAATTCGACACCCCGCAAGGCGAGAAACGCGTGATGGTAAGGGAGGGTGGGCAGGTATCGCATACCATTTTCAGTTTGCAGAAAAACTGGTCGGTGTTTATGCCGACAGGCTTCAGCTTGCTGGAAGCGCAGTTAAAAACCGGACGGACCCACCAGATTCGCGTTCATTTGTCGCATCTGGGGTTTCCGATTGCCGGAGACGATAAATACGGCGACTTTGCGCGCAACCGGGAATTGATGAAGCTAGGTTTGAAACGCATGTTTTTGCACGCGCACAGTATCGCCTTTGCGCATCCGTTAACCGGCGAGCCGATGCAGATTTCCGCACCGCTGCCGCCGGAGCTGGCGAGTTTTGTCGAGAAACTGGATGCCGGCGCAGTGGCGTGATTGATAGCGCTACTAATCAATCACACCCTGATCTGACTAACTGGTGCGCAGCTTGTCGGCCCGTCCGGTTGAGCGATGGGTCAGACTTGATGGCTTCTCAAACAGGCGACCAGCGGCATACTTGTGTAAAATACTGGCGATAAAAGTCTGGTACGGAATGCCTTCCTCCAGGGCGCGTGCCTGAATGTCCATCAGGTCGGGCGAGGATAGCCGGATATTGATTCGCCTGTCCTTGATAAAAGTTGCAGTAGCCGCAGCCTTGAATTTGGCCAAATCGGTTTTTGAAGGTGAAGTGGACTTCAATTCGCCCGCTTCATAGTCGCTCAGGATATCTGCCTCAAATGCATCAAGTTTTTTCATCGGGGTTGCTCCTTTGCAAATAGTCTCTGGTCGCCTTCCTGCTTGGAATCACGGTCTTCAAGAAGTAGTAATCCGCTTCTTCAACGTAAGGCACCAGGTAAACATAACCATCAAGAGCCACGACAAAAACGGACTGGTTTGGATATTTTTCCGGGTTCGGGTGGCGCAATTCATCCAGCAATCCATCTGCTTCAATCGCAAGAACGATTTCCTCGAACGAAATACTGCGTTCGATTTTCAGCGTCTCGTTTTTCTCATGGTTCCAGCGAAATGGTTTCATGCCATCAGTTTAGCTTGATGTGTGCCTATTGTCACCTTTCGTCTTATTGCACTTCCCCTGTATGAGAGGTGATGCGCATCAGCGCGCCTCTGCCGCCAGAGTTGGTGGGTTTTGTCGCGAAACTGGATTCCGGCTTATGATGCCGTTGGTTGGATTTCGGTATGTCGCAATATCCGCCAGCGTAAGCTGCATTTTCATCAATGCCCTTCATTCAGAAACAGGAGCTTTCATTCAGCAGCAACAGCTCAAGCTGCGTTGTTTCGAGGGAAGACCCTTGTGGTCTTGCGGCATCATGCACTCTAATATGAACGAATAATGCCGTTCTCATTTGCTGTGTGCCATTCAATTGTTTGGTTTTTCGGCATAAACCATTACACTGCACGTGCAAGCGTTTTGTCTGTTGCTGAGATTTTATATTTAAGCTGTTGATTTAATTGTATTTATTTTTAATAAAAGGTTGACCGATGCACCCAGTTCGCGATGTTGATGCACTTCTTTTACTTTCTATAGCGATTTCCTCCAAGCGGCGTTCGGCTGAGCTGGTCGAGATCATCGCTGCAAACGATCTGATTCATGGTTCTGTTCCTTTAAAAGCAGAGCTGACCGAAGCATTTCATCGCTTATCACAGTATGGTCTGATCGTGCAAGCGGGTGACGGCTACGCGCTGACACCGGTGGCGCTGACCATCATGAGCGCAGGCCGCAAAAAGGCCGATAATGAGGAGCGCATGCACGGCCTCAAGGCTGCACTGTCCGCATATAACCTGAAGGGCGATCATCCGGCCATTCTGGTCACGGAAGCGCAGCTGAGTGCGGCCGTTCATGAGCATCAGGCATCAAAGGAACATGCAGGCAAAAACCTGTTGGTGCCAAAAATCAAGCCGGTCGTCGATCCCAAGCGTCCGCTGCGCCGCAAGCCGCTGCCTGCGCGCCGCAAGTTTTAACCATTCAGATACATGTCCTTTAACCATGTCAAAAACTTCAGCAGAGCAATGCACCGGCAGATTGATCAGATGCTGGCCTGGACGGCTGAGCGAGAGGCCAAACCGGAAGCGGGCAAGCCTTATCTGACCGAGCGCGACGGGATTCTTGCGTTGAATTTTGACGTGATGTCAGTGCAAAGCGAAATGTACATCGACCGGCCGGATGAACTGGTCATCTCGTATACCCGGGCCATGATGAGCTTTCTGTTGCTGCAACCTGTGCCAAAACGTATCGCGATGATCGGACTGGGCGGTGGCTCGCTGGCGAAGTACTGTTACCGGTATTTGCCGTCGTCAGAAATCAAAGTGATCGAAATCAGTCCTGACGTGATCGCACTGCGCAATGAATTTGCCATCCCTGCCGATGATGCGCGCTTTCAGGTTGTATCAGGCGATGGCATTTTGTGGGTTGCCGATACCCGATGGCAGCCGGATGTACTGATACTGGATGGTTTCGATACAGGCGGGCTGCCTGAACAACTGGCCAGCCAGCGCTTTTACGATGATTGCTTCGTATCATTGGCTGATCAGGGGATTCTGGTGGCCAATTTGTGGGGCGGGTACCCGCATTATGAAGAGTATCTGGAGCGCATCCACAACAGTTTTGCAGGTGCGGTGATCGTTGTCGACTCTGAAAAGAGTGTCAATAAAGTGGTCATTGCCGTGAAAAACAGTGCGTTTCCGCCGTCGGTTTCGGAAATACGGCAACATGCCAATCTGCTTGGTTTGACGCATACGCTGAATTTTCAGGCGAAATGCAACAAGTTGATTCGGGCGCTGCCAGGCCGCTGAAGAAACGTGTTTTTGGATTTGAATTGGTGCTGGCGTCTGGTCATTCGTGCCTGAATCCAGTAAAGTGTAACTCCTAACCTTAAAAAAAGAGCAATAACATGAGTGCAAAAGGCCAGCAGTTGCAAGATCCCTTCCTCAATACCCTGCGTAAAGAACATGTCCAGGTCGCCATTTATCTGGTCAATGGCATCAAGCTGCAAGGTCAGGTCGAGTCATTTGATCAGTACGTGGTATTGCTGAAAAATAATTCAGTTATCCAGATGGTCTATAAACACGCAATTTCCACGATCGTTCCGGCACGCGCCGTGAATATCGTTTATGACGATACTGACGCGTAAGTATGCAGCAAACATCTGAAGGTACTCAGGCGGCTATTCTGGTCAGCATAGACTTGGGCGGCGCCGATTATCGCGAGAGTCTGGAGGAATTGCGCCTGCTGGCTGAAACGGCGGGTGTACGTACGCTGGCGACTTTCGAGGCGAAACGCATACGTCCCGATGCAGCTCTTTTTGCCGGTAGCGGAAAGGTTGCCGAAATCGCCGAGATGGTTGAGTTAAAAGAAGTCCCGCTGGTGATTTTCAATCACGATCTGTCGCCTGCGCAAATGCGTAATCTGACTGCCAGACTGAATACCCGCGTCATCGATCGTACCATGCTGATTCTGGATATTTTTGCCCAGCGTGCGCAAAGCCATGAAGGCAAAGTGCAGGTCGAACTGGCGCAGCTCAAGTATATGGCGACCCGTCTGGTAGGGCTCAATACCGACATGGGGCAGCAGAAATTTGCGGTGGGCGCGCGCGGTCCCGGTGAAACCCAGCTGGAACTGGACAGGCGCAAGCTGGATAAACGCGTGCATCTGCTCAAAGAGCGTCTGGAGAAGTTGAAAGCGCAGCGGGATGTGATGCGACGCTCGCGCAATCGTTCCGGCGTTTTTTCGGTGTCGATTGTAGGCTACACCAATGCCGGGAAATCCACGCTGTTCAATCGACTGACCAAGGCTAACGTGTATGTGGCGAATCAGTTGTTTGCAACCCTTGATACCACTTCACGTCGCATGTATTCCGAAGGCGCCGGCGAGATTGTGGTGTCGGACACGGTAGGTTTTATCCGGCATTTGCCGCACGGTCTGGTTGCCGCCTTCCGCAGCACGCTGGAAGAGACGATACAGGCTGATTTGCTACTGCATGTGGTGGATGCCAGCAACCCCAATCGCGACGACCAGATCAACGAAGTGAACAAGGTGTTGAAGGAAATCGATGCGGGGGATATTCCCCAGCTGATGATCTATAACAAAGTCGATCTGACAGAGATGCCTGCCGGTGTAGAGCGAGACGACTGTGATAGAATCAGCCGCATTTTTCTGAGCGCTGTCTCCGGTGCAGGATTGGATGAGTTGCGTGCGGCGTTGTGTGAAGCGAAGGATGCAAAGCTGGTTTTGGAACAGAGTGAAAATCAAATTAAACAAGCGAGAAATTTGCCATGGGAATGAATGACCCGCAATGGGGTAATAAAAACAATAATAATGGCGGCCCGCCTGATCTGGAAGAATTGTTGCGCAAGCTGAAGATGCAACTGGCGATTTTGCTGGGCAATAAAGGTGGCTCCGGCAAAAACAGCCCGGGCAACGGGGGTATGCCGAAGCTCAGCAGCGGCGGATTAGGTCTGCTCGTCGTAATCGCGGTGCTGATCTGGGTCGGGAGCGGCTTTTACATTGTTGATGCAAGTCAGCGCGGTGTGGTGTTGCGCTTTGGCAAACAAGTGGATGTCACGCTGGCAGGGCCGCGTTGGCATCTGCCGTACCCGGTTGAAACGGTGGAACTGGTCAACTTGAGTCAGGTTCGTACGGTCGAAGTCGGCTATCGCGATAACGTCAAGAACAAAATTGCAAAAGAATCATTGATGCTGACGGACGATGAAAATATCATCGATATTCAGTTTGCGGTGCAATATTTCCTGCGCGATCCGGGCGAATATTTGTTCAATAACCGCAATCCCGACGAAAACGTGCGTCAGGCGGCGGAAACTGCGATTCGCGAAGTGGTTGGCAAAAACAAGATGGATTTCGTGTTGTATGAAGGGCGTGAGGCGGTTGCAGCTTCCGCGACCCGTCTGATTCAGGATATTCTGGATCGCTATAAATCGGGTATCGTGATCAGTAAGCTGACCATGCAAAATGCCCAGCCGCCCGAACAGGTTCAGGCTGCCTTTGATGATGCGGTGAAAGCGGGGCAGGATCGGGAGCGGCAAAAGAATGAAGGCCAGGCTTATGCCAACGACGTGGTGCCGCGCGCAAAAGGTACGGCAGCCCGCCTGATTCAAGAGTCGGAAGGCTACAAGCAAAGCGTGATTGCCAATGCCGAGGGAGATGCGAGTCGCTTTAAGCAAATTCTGGTCGAATACGAAAAGGCGCCGGCTGTGACCCGCGACCGGATGTATCTGGATATGATGTCGCAAGTGATGGGCAATATCAGCAAGGTGATGGTCGATCAGAAAAACGGCAACAGTCTGTTGTACTTGCCACTGGATAAGCTGATTGAATCCAGCCGGACTTCGGGTGCCGCAGTGGATGCACCGACAGCGCCCAAGGCTGATGCAGCGCCTGTGACTTCTCAGGGAAATGACAACAATGCCGCGCAGCGCGCACGCGATTCTCTGTTGAGTCGCGACCGGGAGGCTCGTCCATGAAAACCAATGTAGCTAATAGCCTGATCGGTGCGGTACTCGCGCTGATTGTATTGAGTCTGAGTCTGTTTATTGTGGATCAGCGCCAGACGGTGATCGTGTTCCAGTTGGGTGAAATGGTCAGCGTCAAGACGGCGCCGGGTTTGTATTTCAAGATCCCGCTGGTGCAGAACGTGCGCTATTTCGATTCGCGTATTTTGACGCTGGACACCGGTGAGCCCGAGCGTTTCATCACGGCGGAAAAGAAAAACGTGATGGTGGACTCCTTCGTTAAATGGCGCATCGTCGATGTCAAGCAGTACTACATCAGCGTCGGCGGGGATGAAGTGCGTGCCAACACGCGTTTAAAGCAGACGGTCAATTCGAGCATGCGCGAAGAGTTCGGCAAACGCACGATACACGAGGTGGTGTCGGGTGAACGCGAGGAGATCATGACGGTGTTGCGCGAAAAGGCCGATGCGGATGCGCGCAAGATCGGTGTGCAGGTGTTGGATGTACGCTTAAAGCGTGTTGATTTCCCTTCCGAGATCAGCGATTCGGTCTATCGCCGTATGGATGCTGAGCGTAAGCGCGTTGCGAATGAATTACGCGCTTCGGGGGCGGCCGATGGTGAAAAGATCAAGGCCGATGCCGACAAGCAGCGTGAAGTGATTCTGGCCGAGGCGTATCGTGATGCGCAGAAAACCAAGGGTGAAGGCGATGCGAAGGCATCTTCAATTTATGCTGCTGCTTTTGGCCGAAATGCCGAGTTTTATTCCTTCTACCGCAGTCTTGAAGCGTACAAACAAAGTTTCAAGAACAAGAGCGATGTGATGGTGCTGGACCCGAGTTCCGCGTTCTTCAAGTACCTGAAAAGTTCGGGTAAGGCGGGCAAGTAGGTCTGGAAATAGATTTTTAAAGGTTTCTTAATGCAAAACTGGTTACTCCCTGAATATATACAGGACATGCTGCCCGAAGAGGCGTGGCGTGTTGAGATGATGCGCACGCAAGTGCTTGATTTATTGCGTAAATCTGGCTATCAGCTGGTCGCGCCGCCGTTGCTGGAATATGCGGAATCCTTGTTGATTGCCGATAGTGCCGGCATGGATCTGCGCACTTTCAAACTGGTTGATCAGTTGAGCGGACGCACACTGGCACTGCGTGCCGACATCACGCCACAAGTGGCGCGCATCGATGCGCATCTGCTCAACCGTCAGGGTGTGGCTCGTCTGTGCTATGCCGGCAGCGTGCTGCATACGATACCTGCCGGTTTGAACCGCACCCGCGAGTTGCTGCAGATCGGTGCCGAGCTGTATGGTCACGCGGGTATCGAGAGTGATCTGGAAATTCAGCAGCTGATGCTGCAGGCGCTGGTATTGATCGGCGTGCAAGATGTGCATCTTGATCTCGGTCATGTGGGTGTGTTTCGCGCATTGGTTCGCCATGCGCAATTCGATAAATCCCTTGAAAATGAACTGTTTGCAGCGATGCAAAACAAGGACAGTACAACCTTGCAAGGGCTGACGGCCGGTCTGGATGATGCACTGCGCAGTGCGCTGCTGGTATTGCCCACGCTGTATGGCCGTTGCGATGATGTGCTGTTGCGTGCGCGTATCCTGTTACCTGCTTACCCTGAAATTTCAGCGGCTTTGGCTGACTTGCAGGCGGTGTCGGGCAAATTGCAGGCATCCGTTTCCGGCATTGGAATCGATCTTGCCGATTTGCGTGGTTATCACTATCACAGCGGTATGGTGTTCGCGGCTTATCATGCGGGTAGTCACGATGCGATTGCGCTGGGCGGTCGTTATGATGATCTGGGTAAGAGCTTTGGTCGTGCGCGTCCTGCAACCGGATTCAGTATGGATTTGCGCCAGTTGTATCGCCTGTTGCCGGCAAATGCTGAACCCCTTGGTATACGCGCGCCCTGTCTGGATGATGTTGCCTTGAATGCTGTGATTGCAGGATTGCGCGTAGCGGGTGAAATGGTGGTGGTGAGCTTGCCAGGTTGTATAGATTGCCCCGGCGAGTTGCAATGCAATCGTGATCTGGTTTTGCAGGACGGCGTCTGGCAAGTTGTCGGTATACAGTTAACAACGGTTAATTGTTGATTATCAATTCTGAATTCTCTTTTAGAAAGCTTCGTAATGGCTAATAACGTCGTAGTAATCGGTACTCAATGGGGTGATGAAGGTAAGGGCAAGATCGTTGACTGGCTGACGGATCACGCTCATGGTGTGGTGCGTTTCCAGGGCGGTCACAACGCAGGGCACACGCTGGTCATCAATGGCAAGAAGACGGTGTTGCACCTGATTCCTTCCGGTATTTTGCGAGATGGTGTGATGTGCTACATCGGCAATGGTGTCGTGTTGTCACCGCAAGCCTTGCTCAATGAAATGGACGAGTTGCAGGCGGCCGGTATCGATGTGTACGGGCGACTGAAAGTCTCGGAAGCCTGTCCGTTAATTCTGCCTTATCACGTGGCGATCGACAAGGCGCGCGAGCTGGCCAAGGGCGATGCAAAGATCGGCACCACGGGTCGCGGTATCGGTCCTGCCTATGAAGACAAAGTCGCACGTAGGGCGATTCGTTTACAGGATATTTTTTACCGCGAACGTTTTGCGGCAAAACTGGGTGAAGTGCTCGATTACCATAACTTTGTGCTGAAGAATTACTTTAATGCGCCGACGGTAGATTTTCAGAAAACGCTGGACGATACGCTGGCTTTGGCCGAACGCATCAAGCCGCTGGTGATGGATGTGCCCCGTGCCCTGTATGAAGCGAACAAGGCCGGCAAGGGATTGTTGTTTGAGGGCGCGCAGGGCGCGTTGCTGGATATCGATCACGGCACCTATCCGTTTGTCACGAGCAGTAACTGTATTGCAGGTGCTGCCTGTGCCGGCGCCGGTGTCGGGCCGCAGATGCTGAACTACGTGCTGGGTATTACCAAGGCTTACACCACGCGTGTCGGTTCTGGCCCGTTCCCGACTGAGCTGTATGATGCGGTGGACAAGTGCGATCCGATCGGTGAAGGACTGGCAAAACGAGGCCATGAATTCGGTTCAACGACCGGACGTGCGCGACGTTGCGGCTGGTTCGATGCGGCAGCCCTGAAACGTTCCATACAAATTAACGGTGTGTCCGGTCTGTGTGTGACCAAACTGGATGTGATGGACGGTATGGAGACGGTGCGCATTGGTGTTGCTTATCGCATCAACGGCGTGAACAGCGATATTTTGCCGGTGGGCGCGGATGCACTGCTTGACTGTCAGGTGGTGTATGAAGAAATGCCGGGCTGGAGTGAGAGCACACTCGGTGTGCAGCATTATGAGGCGTTGCCGCTGGCCGCCCGCAACTATCTGGAACGTATCGCAGAAGTCTGTGGCGTGCCTGTGGACATGGTGTCTACGGGCCCTGACCGTGATGAAACCATCGTGCTGCGTCATCCATTTGAGTAAAGCTGCTTTAATGGTGAAGCCTGCTTTCCCGCTAGCGTACGGCCCGGCCAGTAGTCTGGTTTGTATGCTACGCGGACAAACGCCTGGCTTGATGCTTGCCGGTATTCGGCAGCGTCAAGCTGGCAATGAAAAAAACGTGGCGCCAGTGCGCCACGTTTTTGTTTTATCGGTAACCGTTGTGCGTATTGTGTCGTTGTTTCGTTTATTCTGCACGAAAAAAAATAGCCAGCTTGCGCTGACTATTTCTAGTTTCTGGTGCCCAGAAGCGAGTAGCTTGCGCTACTGCGACGCCGGCGGTGCCAGATGCCCTTCGAGTCCTGTCGCGAAACAAGCAGTTGTTTCGCTTTCTGGGCACGAAAAAATAGCTCACTTGCGTGAGCTATTTAGTTGTTTCTGGTGCCCAGAAGAGTCTCGGTCACGCAGGCGCGACCCCGGCATCCGTAGTACCGGATGCCCTTCGAGTCCTGTCGTAAAGCACGCAGGTGCTTTACTTTCTGGGCTCAAAAGAAAAAGCCAGCTTGCGCTGGCTTTAACTTGTTTCTGGTGCCCAGAAGAGGACTCGAACCTCCACACCTTACGGCACACGGACCTGAACCGTGCGCGTCTACCAATTCCGCCATCTGGGCAAGCAATGTTTCTTGCTGAAGGCGCGCATTTTATAGTTAAAGGAAAATTTGTCAATGAAAAAGAAAAATAATTTACGTTTGCAGGATCCGTTTCTGGAAAGAGAGCGCGAACAATACGAACATCCGTTGCCAAGCCGCGAATTTATTCTGCAGATTTTGACCGAACATGGTGCACCCATGGCGGATGACGATCTGCTGGATATGCTGCTCATCGAGCGCGATGAGGAGGATCTGTTTTCGCGCCGACTGCGTGCAATGGAACGCGACGGTCAGATCATGCGTAACCGCAAACGTGCGATCTGCGTGATGGATAAACTCGATCTGGTGAAGGGTAAGGTGCAAGGCCATCCGGATGGTTTCGGTTTCCTGATACCTGAAGACGGCAGCGCCGACATGTTTCTCTCCGAGAAGGAAATGCATCAGGTATTGAACGGCGACGTGGTGATGGTGAGGCAGGCAGGTACCGACCGTCGCGGTCGTCCTGAGGCTAAAATTGTCGAAGTGCTGGAGCGGGCCAACAATAAAGTGGTCGGTCGTCTGTACGAGGAACACGGCATTCAGTTCGTAGTCGCCGAGAATCGCCGCATCACTCAGGATATTCTGGTCGCAGCAGGCGGGTCGGGTGGCGCTAAAGCAGGTCAGGTGGTTATCCTTGAAATTATCAAACATCCGGACAAGCATGCGCAACCGATCGGTCGCATCGTGCAGGTGTTGGGTAACTATGCCGATCCGGGTATGGAAATTGAGATCGCGTTGCGTAAGCATGATTTGCCGCATGATTTTCCCAAGGATGCGGAAAAACAGGCTAAAGCGATCTCACCTGTGGTATCCCCTGAAGACTGGGCCGGGCGTGAAGATATTCGCAATCTGCCGCTGGTGACCATTGATGGCGAAACCGCACGGGATTTTGATGATGCCGTGTATTGCGTACCTGAAAAAGGCGGTTACCGTCTGGTGGTCGCGATTGCTGACGTCAGTCATTATGTGCAGACCAACGATGCGTTAGATCGCGAGGCCATTCTGCGCGGCAATTCGGTGTATTTCCCGCGTCGCGTGATTCCGATGTTGCCCGAAGAGTTGTCCAACGGCTTGTGTTCCTTGAACCCGCAGGTAGATCGCTTGTGTATGGTGTGCGACATGCATATCAGTGGCAAGGGTGAGATCGGTGAATACCGTTTTTATCCGTCGGTGATGTATTCCAACGCGCGCCTGACTTATAACCAGGTTGCCGAAATGCTGGCGCAGCCGGATGGCGAGTTGGCCAGACAAAATGTGTCGATTGTGCCGCATCTGCAACATCTGCATGAATTGTTCCAGAAGTTGTTAAAAGCGCGCGAAAAGCGCGGTGCAATCGACTTTGAAACGGTCGAGACGCAGATGATTTTTACCGAACAGGGCAAGATCGATCGCATCGTGCCGGTAGTGCGCAACGACGCACATAAACTGATTGAAGAATGTATGCTGGCAGCGAACGTGTGTGCGGCAGGATTCCTGCACGAGCATCAGCATCCTGTGTTGTATCGTATCCATCAGGGGCCGACACCGGAGAAACTGGAAGCCTTGCGCGAATTCATGAAAGAGTTTGGTTTGGGTTTAACGGGAGATGACGAGCCGCAGGCGGCGGATTATTCCAAGTTGCTCAAACGTATCAAGGGGCGTCCTGATGCCGCCTTGCTGCAAACCGTGATGCTGCGCTCCTTGCGTCAGGCCAAGTACGAACCGGAAAATATCGGCCACTTCGGTCTGGGCTATGAAGCTTATACGCATTTCACCTCCCCTATCAGACGCTATCCTGATCTGCTGGTACATCGCGCCATCAAGGCTGTGTTGCAGGGAAAACAGTACAAGCCTGCGCAGAAATGGGCTGAACTGGGTATCCACTGCTCTATGACTGAGCGCCGTGCCGACGATGCGACGCGCGACGTGGAAGCCTGGCTGAAGTGTTTCTATATGCGCGATCATCTGGGCAGCGTGTTTACCGGTACGGTGTCTTCTGTCACGAGTTTTGGTATGTTTGTTTCGCTTGATGATCTGTATGTCGAAGGACTGGTGCATATCTCCGAACTGGGCAAGGATTACTTCCATTTCGATGCGGCCAAACATCATTTGCTGGGTGAGCGTACCGGGCAGAGCTATCGTCTGGGCGACCGGGTAGAAGTGCGTGTGGTCAAGGTGGACATGGAGAGCACCAAGATCGACTTCGTGCTGCACTCGGAAGTGGCTGTGGGTGAGTCAGCAGGCGCTGCTAAGCCAAAGAAAGCAAAAGGGAAGAAAAAACATGGCTGATCTGAGACTTATTTACGGTTTTCATGCGGTTACTTCGCGTATTCGCCAGAATCCGGATGGCGTGATGGAAGTCTATCTGCAATCACAGCGTCAGGATCAGCGGATGCGTGACCTGATTGCACTGTGCGAGACCAGTGGTGTACGGGTCATTCCGGTGGATGGCGCACGTCTGGATGGGATGGCTGGCGGTGCCCGCCATCAGGGCGTGGCGGCACGTGTGGATGCGGCAAGGCGTGTGCAACATCTGTCCGATGTGCTCGATACGCTGACCGAGCCTCCATTGCTTCTGGTGCTCGATGGTATACAGGATCCGCATAATCTGGGTGCTTGTCTGCGTAGCGCCGATGCGTTCGGCGTACATGCGGTGATCGCACCCAAAGACCGCGCAGTGGGCATTACCGCGACGGTGGAAAAGGTGGCCTGTGGTGCTGCGGAAACGGTACCCTATATTACCGTCACCAATCTGGCCCGCACCTTGCGTGAATTGAAGGAGCAGGGTATCTGGGTGGTCGGCGCGGCAGGCGAGGCAAAGCAGGATTTGCACAGTTTCAAACATACCGGCGCACTGGCGATCGTTTTGGGCGCGGAAGGCGAGGGCTTGCGGCGCCTGACGATGGAAACCTGTGACGAGTTGGTGCGCATCCCAATGCTGGGCAGCGTGGAAAGCCTGAATGTGTCGGTGAGTACCGGTATCTGTTTGTTTGAGGCAAGACGGCAGCGGACGGAGGCTATTTAAGTCATTGAATATTTTGATTAAATTTGATTTTTCGACCTTAAGGGAGATAGCAATGAACAAAGGTATCTTGGCGCTGGCCGTTGCGCTGTCGGGGATAAATGCAGCGCAAGCTGGTGAATTTGACGGCGTCTGGCTCGGTGCCAGGCTGGGCTACAATCAGTCTGACCTGTCAGGTTGGGACAAACAAGGCGCGACTGCCTTTGGCCTTGCGGGCGGCTACAACTGGAATGTTGAGTCTTTTCTGCTGGGTGTGGATGGTTTCGCGGACTTGAACGGCAAGGCTGCCCATAACCCCGGGCCGGTTAATTATGGTAGCCGCGCTTTAGGTTTTGACGGAAAAATCGGCGTACCTATGGGTGACTGGTTGCCTTATGCCAAGTTGGGTTATGTGCGCACATCTGGGAATGGCGACGCCCGTCAGATCAGCGGGGGCGGCGCGCACCTGGGGCTGGGTGCGGAATATAAATTTACGCCGGAATTGAGCGTTTCGGGTGAATATGCCCGTGCGAATGCCACGAGCGGAGTGACCCGGCTGAACAATGATAACTTCATGCTGGGGCTTAATTACTACTTCGATACCAACAATATTCCTTATGCGCCGCAAATTGCACCGGTCGCCAAACGGGAATTGCCCAAAGTGCCGATTGAAGTGCCTGTGGTTAAGGAAGAGTCGAAAGTAGTCGTCAAGGAACAGCCGAAGGAAGTCTGGAAGACGTTGCTGGAAGATAAGCCTGTGACTTTTACCGGGGTCAATTTTGATACGAAGTCAGCGAAATTGTTGCCTGCTGCCGATACCAGACTTGATGAGGTGGCTGAATTTGCCAAACTGTACCCGGACGCACAGCTGCAAATAGCCGGACACACTGACTTTCGGGCCGGTAAATCCAAAAAGGCTTACAACCAGAAACTGTCGATGCGTCGTGCGGCAGCCTTCAAGGGTGCGTTGGTCAAGAAGGGCGTTGCGGCCGAGCGCATCAGTACCCAGGGTTTTGGCTTTGAACAGCCGGTGGCGGATAACAATACAGAAGAAGGCCGTGCACAAAACCGTCGTGTAGAAATTCGCTCAGGTATCAGGGAAGAAAAGAAAGTCCGCGTTACAGAATAATCCGTACTGAAAAAGTTTGTTGTATTTTTGCAACGTGACTTGTCAGTTAGCTGTATTGGGATAGAATGCCGAAAAAATACCGGCGCCTGAGTCGGGTCAAGAATTTTAAATGAACCAAAAGGAAAAGATGATGAAAAAAAATACCATGAGTATTGCACTGGCAGCTGCGCTGTTAAGTATTTCAGTTGCACAGGCCGGTGAGTTTTCCGGTGGTTGGGTCGGCGCAAAAGCGGGCTCTGACCGTTCTTCTCTGACAACTTTGGACACCAAAAGCGCAAACACGTATGGCGTTGAAGCAGGCTACAACTGGGATGTAAGCAGTTTTCTGCTGGGTGTGGATGGCTTTGTTGATTCAAATCGTTCTGCTACTCATAACCCGGGAGCGGTTAGTTATGGCAGCAAGGACTACGGTCTGGACGCAAAATTGGGTCTGCCTTCAGGCAACTGGCTGCCTTACGCAAAATTAGGCTATGGCCGCATCAACGCGAATGGCGCCGCCAGCACGTTTGGCGCAAGTGGCGCACATCTTGGCCTGGGCGTGGAATACAAGTTTGCGCCTCATTGGAGCGTGGCGGGTGAATATACTTCTGCCAGTGCTAAAAATGCAGGCAGCAAGCTGACTAACAACAACCTCACTATCGGCGTAAATTATTACTTCGATTCTCCTTATGTTGCACCAGCTGCTGCTGTTGCAGCACCGGTCGTGGCTAAGGCGGTTTCAGCACCTGCTCCGGTTGCGGCGCCTCAGGAATCCTTCAAGACAATTTTCACTGACAAGCCGGTGACGATTGAAGGCGCGAATTTTGACACCAACTCTGCAAAGCTGAAGCCTGCTGCTGACAAGAAGTTGAATGAGGTGGTTGATTTTGCTGCCAAGTACAAAGAGTCAAACCTGGCTGTCACGGGTCATACCGACAGCACTGGCTCCAAGAAACTGAATCAAAAGTTGTCCGAAAAGCGTGCTGCATCGGTCAAGGCATTCCTGGTCAAGAAGGGTGTTGCAGCTGACCGTATCACCACTAAGGGTGAGGCTGATACCATGCCCGTTGGCGATAACAAGACTCGTGCCGGACGCGCACAAAACCGTCGCGTAGAAATCCGTTCGGTTGTACGTGAAGAGTCAAAAGTACGTGTAAGCAAGTAATTTTTTGCAGGTGCTGAAAAAGCGGGCTGGAAACAGCCCGCTTTTTTTATGTTGCCGTGAAAATCGATTATGATGCGTAATCTTAACGTATTCCTGTATAGCTATGAAACTGGCAATCGCACAAATTAACTGTGTCCTGGGTGACTTGACGGGAAACGCCGCGAAGATACTGAATTATGCGGAACAGGCAAGGCTGAAGGGTGCTCAGCTGATGTTGACACCCGAATTGAGCCTGTGTGGTTATCCGCCGGAAGACTTGCTGCTGCGGGATGGCTTTTTTAATTCCTGTGATCAGGCGTTAAAGGATCTTGCACAGCGTATTTCCGGTATTGCCGTGATCGTGGGGCATCCGCACCAGTTGGACGGGAAGCGTTACAACGCCGCTTCGTTGTTGCGTGACGGACAGGTGGTTGCGACCTATTTCAAACACTTTCTGCCTAATTATGCGGTGTTTGATGAAGAGCGCTATTTTTCCTGCGGGGTCGAACCGCTTGTTTTTGAACTGTCCGGCATTCGTTTCGGGCTTAATATTTGTGCGGATGTTTGGGAGCCGCAGGCAGCGCAGTTGGCTGTCAGCGCAGGTGCGCAAGTATTGCTGGTGTTGAATGCATCGCCCTATGCGGTGCAAAAGCTGTCGTCGCGCTATGAAGTTTTGCGCCAGCGTATTAGCGAAACCGGCATGTCTGTGGTGTATGCCAACATGGTGGGGGGGCAGGACGAACTGGTTTTTGACGGCGGTTCTTTTGCGATGGATCGTTCCGGTAAGTTGACTTTTCAGGGGGCTGTGTTCGAAGAACAATTGTCGTATCTGGCGTTGTCGGATGATGTTCAGCCGGCAGGAGAAATGGCGGTATTGCCGGAACTGGAAGCAGGTGTTTATCGCGCCCTGTGCCTGGGACTTCGCGACTATATCGGCAAGAACGGTTTTAAAGGGGTGCTACTGGGTTTGTCCGGTGGTATCGATTCCGCGCTGACGCTGGCGATTGCTGTGGATGCGCTGGGTGCGGACAAGGTGCATGCAGTGATGATGCCCTCTCCCTATACCGCGCAAATCAGTCTGGACGATTCGCGCGAAATGATAAAAATACTCGGCGTGCAATACGACGAATTTTGTATCGAGCCTATCATGCAAGGTTATCTGGCTACGCTCAAGGATAGTTTTGCCGGGCGTGCCGAGGATACGACAGAGGAAAATTTGCAGGCGCGCATACGCGGTAATTTGCTGATGGCATTGTCTAATAAACTGGGCGCGCTGGTGTTGACGACGGGCAATAAATCGGAAATGAGCGTCGGCTATGCGACCCTTTATGGCGATATGGCGGGCGGTTTCTCGGTATTGAAGGATGTCGGCAAACTGCTGGTATATCGTTTGGCGCGCTATCGCAATACGCTGAGCTACGTGATTCCTGAACGCATCATTACGCGTGCGCCTAGTGCCGAGTTGCGCCCTGATCAGACCGATCAGGATAATTTACCGCCTTATGATGTGCTGGACGGCATTATGGAGTGTTATGTGGAAAAAAACCTGCCGATACCCGAAATTATTGCACGCGGGTACCGGGAAGCTGATGTCAGGCGCGTGGTGCGGCTGATACAGATCAGCGAATATAAACGCAGGCAATCAGCAACCGGTGTGCGGATTACTGAGCGCGGCTATGGTAAGGATTGGCGCTATCCCATTACAGTGCGCTATCAGGATAGCTTCTGACACAATCTCCGTGCGCGTATAAGGCATTGCGGTTTTTTTGCCTTATGCGCTAATTTTTGCTATAATCCGCGCGTTTTGTAGATGGATGGGCTTTGTGCCCGTTTTTTATTTGTGGGTCGCAAAAATGGATGTCGTTAAGTTAATAGAAACAACGGTAGGCGGTTTAGGGTACGAGCTGGTGGATGTTGAGCGCGCAGGCCGTGGTTTGTTGCGCGTGTTCATCGATAAGCCCGATGGTATCGCCGTGGAAGATTGTCAGTTGGTCAGCAATCAGCTGACCCGGCTGTTTACGGTCGAAAATGTCGATTATGACCGGCTCGAAGTGTCGTCTCCCGGACTTGATCGCGCACTGAAGAAAGAGTCTGATTTCGTTCGCTTTGCAGGTTGTAAAGCGCAAGTTAAATTGCGTATGCCGGTCGCTGCCCGCAAGAATTTCATCGGAATTCTCGGTGAGGTGAGTTCTGGCGTGTTAAAAATGGATGTAGAGGGGGTTCAGGTCGAGATCGAACTGGCCAACGTGGACAAGGCGCGCTTAGTGCCGACTTTTTAGAATTTAATGCTCGCAGCTTGAGCGAATAGCAGGGGAATGGTATGAGTCGTGAAGTTTTATTGCTGGTTGATGCGTTGTCTCGTGAGAAGAACGTGGACAAGGAAGTCGTGTTTTCTGCGCTGGAATCAGCGTTGGCTTCAGCTACCAAGAAGCGATTTGAAGATGAAGCCGATGTGCGCGTCGCGATTGACCGCAATACGGGTGAGTTTCAATCCTTCCGTTGCTGGGAAGTGATGGACGACGAAACGTTTGAGACGCCAGACCTGCATATCAAGCTGGAAGAAGCGCAAAAACGCGATGCCAACATTCAGTTGGGTCAATTTATCGAAGAGCCGCTGGAGTCTATCGACTTCGGGCGTATCGGTGCGCAAGCGGCCAAACAGGTTATTTTCCAGAAAATTCGTGATGCCGAGCGCGAACAGATCCTCGCGGATTTCATGGATCGCAAGGAGCACCTTGTGTCCGGTACCGTCAAGCGGCTGGAGCGCGGCAGTGCGATCATCGAATTCGGCAAGATCGAGGCGCTGTTGCCGCGCGATCAGATGATTCCTAAAGAAAATATGCGCATCGGTGACCGGGTCAGGGCGCATCTGTTGCGCGTTGATCGCGGCCCGCGCGGCCCGCAAGTGATTCTGTCGCGTACCTCGACGGATTTGCTGGTCAAATTGTTTGAACTTGAAGTGCCTGAAATCGAAGAAAATCTGCTGGAAATCGTAGGCGCAGCTCGCGATCCGGGGTCTCGTGCCAAGATTGCAGTGCAATCGCACGATCAACGCATAGATCCTATCGGTACTTGCGTGGGGATGCGCGGTTCACGTGTACAAAGCGTGACCAATGAGCTGGCGGGTGAACGTGTAGATATCATACTGTGGTCGGAAGATCCGGCGACTTATGTGATTAACTCCCTGGCGCCAGCTGAAGTTTCCAGTATTGTGGTGGATGAAGACCGTCACAGCATGGATGTGGTGGTTGAGGAAGAAAATCTGGCGCAGGCAATTGGCCGTGGCGGCCAGAACGTTCGACTGGCGAGCGAAATGACCGGCTGGGAACTCAACATTATGACTGTTGAACAGGCTCAGGAAAAACACGATCAGGAATTCGTCAAGACGCGCGCAATTTTCATGGAAAAGCTGGATGTCGATGAAGAGGTTGCCGATATCCTGGTTCAGGAAGGTTTTGCTACGCTCGAAGAAGTAGCTTATGTTCCTGTAGAAGAAATGCTGGAAATCGAGACCTTCGACGAGGCGACTGTTAATGAGTTGCGCAGTCGTGCGCGTAATGCGCTGCTGAATGCGGCCCTGGTTAATGAAGAGAAGGTTGAGCATGGCATCGACGATTTGCTCAAGTTGGATGGCATGAATGATGAGTTGGCGCGCGTCTTGTCCGTCAAGGGCATCACTACGCAAGAGCAATTGGCTGATCTGGATGTCGACGAGTTGGTGGAGCTGTCCGGTTTGGCTGCGGACGAAGCAAACGCGCTCATTATGACAGCGCGCGCGCCCTGGTTTGTGTAATAAGGTTTGAAAGGTGCGACGAACAGGTTCGTTGCACAGTTGCTCCGCGCAGGCGGTTGACGCGGGAGCAGGTGTAGCGGGTTTTGCGAGTTATTGCCATGAGGGTAATATTCCTGCGAGAATCGTTTGTATCATCGGGGTGGTTGCCATGCCCGTTGGAGTTGTTTAAAGGATGGTAATGGGAAAATTAGACGTAACACAATTTGCGGTCGAACTGGGTCTGCCGGTAGCTTTGTTGCTGGAGCAGTTGCATGCGGCCGGGGGCGAACAATCGGATGCGACGGATTTGGTTTCTGAAAAAGACAAGGCCAAGTTGCTTGAGCATTTGCGTCAGGCGCATGGTGCTGATCATGCTGCCAAAAAAATCACATTGACTCGCCGTGAAACCACGGAAATCCAGAGTTCAGACAAATCCGGACGGGCGCGTACGATTCAGGTTGAGGTGCGCAAGCGTCGCATCGTGGCGCCCATGACGATTGAGTCGGTTCAGGCGACAGCGCCGGTGATCTTAACCAGCGCTGAGCAAATTAAAGTGCTGGGCAGTGCTGAGCTTGATTCGCGTGAACAAGAAGCGCGATTGCAGGCAGAGCTGGCGGCCCGCCAGGAGGCGGAGCTGCTCGCCCGTCAGGCATTTAATAAACGCCGTGCTGAAAAACTGACTCAGGCCGAAGCGCCTGTGATCAAGCCGGTCGTTCAGACGCCGGTGGTGGATGAAGCCGCTGCACAAGCTGCAGTAACGCCGGTTGAAACCGAATCAGCTGCCGCGCCGGTAGCCGCTAAACCTGCTCCAGTAAAAGCGCCACAGGCGGCAGAGGCTGCGCATGGCACGTTGCATAAACCTGCCATGCGTCCGGGCGATAAGGTTATCAGGCCGGACAGGAAACCTAAGGTTGAAACCGCAGCTGCAACGCCTGCCGCGCGTGAAGACAAGCCCGGTAAGCGTGTGCCGGCCAAAACGACGACACGCATACCTCCTAAAACGACGACCAAGGACAAGTCATGGGCGATGCCTGTTCGTGCACCCAAACATGGACGTCATGGCAAGCATGTGGTTGAAGAGGCGGCTCATGCCTTTACGTTGCCGACGGAAGCAGTTGTGCGCGAAGTGGCCGTTCCGGAAACCATCGTCGTTGCCGAACTGGCGCAAAAGCTCTCTGTCAAAGCCGTTGAAGTGATCAAGGTGTTGATGAAAATGGGTATGATGGTGACCATCAACCAGGTGCTGGATCAGGAAACTGCGATGATCGTGGTGGAAGAGTTGGGTCACGTTGCCAAAGCCGCCAAGCTGGATGATCCGGACGCGTATCTGATGGATGATGAAGTACATCACGATGTCGAGCCTGAACCGCGTGCGCCGGTGGTTACCGTGATGGGTCACGTCGATCACGGTAAGACTTCCTTGCTCGATTATATTCGCCGTACCCGTGTGGTATCAGGCGAGGCAGGCGGGATTACTCAGCATATCGGTGCGTATCACGTTGAAACGCCGCGCGGTATGGTGTCGTTCCTGGATACACCGGGTCACGAAGCGTTTACCGCGATGCGTGCGCGTGGTGCCAAGGCAACCGATATTGTGATTCTGGTGGTCGCTGCAGATGACGGCGTGATGCCGCAAACCAAGGAAGCGATCGCGCATGCCAGGGCGGGTAACGTGCCTGTTGTGGTGGCGATTACCAAGGTGGATAAGGCTGATGCCAATATCGAGCGCGTCAAACAGGAACTGGTAGCCGAGGGGGTGGTGCCTGAAGATTGGGGCGGCGATACGATGTTCGTCGAAGTTTCCTCCAAATCAGGTCACGGGATCGATCAGCTGCTGGAATCCATTCTGTTGCAGGCTGAGTTGATGGAATTGAAAGCGCCGCGCGACTGTAATGCCAAGGGTTTGGTGATCGAGGCGCGTCTGGATAAGGGTAAGGGTCCTGTTGCGACCGTGCTGATTCAGTCGGGTACCATGAAGCGCGGTGATGCGGTGCTGATCGGTTCGGTATTCGGCCGGGTGCGTGCCATGCTGGATGAAAATGGCAAGAGTATTGCCGAAGCAGGACCGTCTATTCCGGTTGAAATTCAAGGTTTGTCGGAAGTGCCCGATGCAGGCGAGTCGCTGATGGTGTTGACCGATGAGAAGCGTGCGCGTGAAATCGCGTTGTTCCGTCAGGGTAAGTATCGCGGCGTGAAGTTGGCGAAACAGCAAGCGGCTAAGCTGGAAAATATGTTCGACCAGATGGCCGAAGGTGAAGTCCGTACTTTGTCGCTGATTGTAAAATCTGACGTGCAGGGTTCTGCAGAAGCAATCGCGCAGACGTTGCAAAAGTTGTCTACGGACGAAGTCAAGGTTAATTTGATACACAGCGGTGTCGGTTCGATCAATGAGTCAGACATCAATCTGGCGCTTGCGTCAAAAGCGATTCTGATCGGTTTTAACACCCGTACCGATGCGCCAGCACGCAAACTGGCTGAATCCTGCGGCGTACAGATCCGCAACTACAGCATTATTTATGCGATGGCGGATGACATCAAGACGGCCTTGTCAGGGATGCTGGCACCCGAGATGCGTGAAAGCATCCTGGGTCTGGTTGAAGTGCGTCAGGTGTTTGTGGTCTCCAAGATCGGTACCATTGCCGGCTGTATGGTGCTCGAAGGCGTCGTCAAACGCGGTTGCAAAGTGCGTGTGAAGCGCGGCAATGAAATGATCCACGAAGGCGAACTGGATTCGTTGAAACGCTTTAAGGATGACGCGAAAGAAGTGCGCGCCAACTTTGAATGTGGTTTGTCGATCAAGGGCTTTAATGATCTGGAAGTCGGCGACAAGCTGGAAGTCTATGAAATCGTTGAGGTTGCGCGTACTCTGTAATGGCTAATTTTGCGAGAACAGACCGTGTCGGGCAGCAGATGCAGCGGGAAATCGCTCAACTGGTGCGTCTTGAAATCAACGACCCGCGCGTGAAGCTGGTCACCATCACCGGTGTTGAGGTGGCAGGTGATTATTCACATGCCAAAATTTTCTTTACGCGTCTGGATGGTAAGCATGAAGAGGCGCAAGAGGGGCTGGATCGGGCAGCGGGATTTTTGCGTAGCCGTCTGGCACGCAGCATCAAGTTGCGCATCATGCCGCAATTACATTTTGTGTTTGACTCATCGGTCGAGCGTGGCAGTCATTTGTCGCAAATGATCGATCAGGCGGTTGCCAGCGATTTTCATCTTGACGAAAAGTAAACCGCAGTTCAGGAATAAATGGCGTGCTATTGATGGCGTTTTGCTGTTCGATAAGCCGCTTGAACTGAGCTCTAACGATGCGCTGCAAAAGATTCGCCGCCTGTTCCAGGCTGAAAAGGCCGGGCATACCGGCACGCTGGATCCCTTGGCCACGGGTCTGCTGCCGGTCTGCTTCGGTGAGGCAACCAAATTTTCCAACGCGTTGCTGGACGCGGATAAGTCCTATACTGCGTTGCTGCGTCTGGGGCAGACCACTGCGACCGGGGATGCGGAGGGGGAAATTACATCTGAGTTGCCGGTTAATTTTACACAGTCTGATCTGGATATGGTTTTGGCGCGTTTTCGTGGGGAGATTGAGCAATTGCCCCCGATGTACAGTGCGCTCAAACATCAGGGGCGCCCGCTTTACGAATACATCCGCGAAGGGATTACCATAGACCGGCCCGTGCGCGCTGTGTTAATTCATGAGTTGGCCGTGAACCGTTGGGCAGGCGTTGAAATGGAAATCTCCGTACGATGCAGCAAAGGCACGTATGTGCGTACGCTGGCCGAGGATATCGGCGCAGCATTGGGCTGCGGTGCTCATCTTATCGGTTTGCGCCGCACCGCGATTGCGCATTTCAAATTGAGCGACGGGCACACTCTGCAGCAGTTGACGGAAATGAGCGATGCGGAGCGTGATGCCTGTCTGATGCCGCTGGTCAGCCTGATGCCGGACATGCCGCAGTTGGTTTTAGACGAGGTGCAGATCAAGCGTCTGGCGCAAGGGCAGCGTCTGGGGTTGGAGACAGGCTTGCCGGATGGCAAGGTTGGTCTGTACAGTCCGGATGGATTTGTCGGTGTCGGTTTGCAACAAGGCCGTCGCATCGCACCGGTACGATTGATTTCCAGTGTAGCAAAATTGGCCGCCAAGTCAGATTTGACGGAAGTGGTTGAGCAGTAACCATATTCAAGAGTATAATTTAGCACTTTTTTTAGGAGAGCAAAACCAATGGCAATTACCGCCGCGCAAAAAGCGCAAATCGTGACAGACTATCAACGTGCTACGGCCGACACCGGATCCCCGGAAGTACAAGTGGCTCTGATCACTGCACGTATCACTTACCTGACAGATCACTTCAAGGATCATGCCAAGGATCACCATTCCCGTCGCGGTTTGTTGCGCCTGGTTAGCCGCCGTCGCAAGCTGCTCGACTACCTGAGGAGCAAGAATGAAGCGAGCTACCAAATTCTGATCAAGCGTTTGGCAATTCGTAAGTAGTATTACCAGCGGGTCGCAATTGCGGCCCGTGTCGTTTAGTCTCGTCTATTTTAACGTGGCGCGATGGCGCGTCATGTATGTCATAAGAGGTCTATCTTGAGTCATTTCAAAAAAACAATCGCGTTCGGTAAGCATCAGTTGACCATAGAGACCGGCGAAATCGCCCGTCAGGCAAGTGGTGCAGTTCTGGTGAGCTTAGATGACACCGTGGTGCTGGTCACCGTGGTCGGTCGTAAAGACGCCAAACCTGAGCAGGACTTTTTCCCGCTGACCGTGGATTATCAGGAAAAAACCTACGCCGCAGGCAAGATTCCAGGCAGTTTCTTCAAACGCGAAGGCCGCGCCAGCGAAAAGGAAATTCTGACGTCCCGTCTGATCGATCGTCCGCTGCGTCCGCTGTTTCCTGAAAGCTTCTACAACGAGGTGCAAATCATCGCAACCGTCATGTCATCTGACAGCGAAATCGATTCCGATATTCCTTCACTGATCGGCGCGTCTGCGGCATTGGCGATCTCGGGTATTCCATTTGAAGGCCCGATCGGCGCTGCACGCGTGGGTTATTTTGACGGTCAATATCTGCTCAATCCGACCCAGACTGAACTGAAGACTTCGCAGATGGATCTGGTTGTTGCAGGCACCGACCGTGCCGTGCTGATGGTGGAATCCGAAGCGCAGCAGTTGTCCGAAGAAGTGATGCTGGGTGCGGTGATGTTCGGCCATGAGCAATTCCAGGTCGTTATCGCAGCGATCAATGAAATGGCGGATGCAGTCGGCAAGCCGACATGGGACTGGACAGCTCCTGCCAGGAATGAAGCGCTGATCGCTCAGATTGCAGAACTGGCTGACGCTGATCTGCAAAAAGCTTACGCTATTCGCTCCAAACAGGAACGCACCGATGCAATTTCTGCAATTCACAGTAAAGTGATGGCGGCTGTATCGCCTGATCTTGAAAAGAATGCCGTCAATGAATTGTTCGGCGCGCTGGAAGCCAAGATCGTTCGCGGTCAAATCTTGAGCGGTGAGCCTCGCATCGACGGTCGCGATACGCGCACCGTGCGCAAGATCACCATCCGCAACGGCGTGCTGCCGCGCACGCACGGTTCCGCCTTGTTCACACGCGGAGAGACGCAGGCTGTCGTCGTGGCGACATTGGGCAGTATGCGCGATGCGCAGAAGGTCGATGCGCTGCAAGGTGAATTTACTGATCGCTTCATGTTGCATTACAACTTCCCTCCGTTTGCAACCGGTGAAACAGGACGCGTAGGTTCTCCTAAACGTCGTGAAATCGGTCACGGTCGCCTGGCCAAGCGCGCACTGGTTGCCGTGCTGCCAAACGAAGAAGATTTCGGCTATGCAGTTCGCATCGTTTCCGAAATCACCGAGTCGAATGGTTCCAGTTCGATGGCCTCCGTTTGCGGCGGTTGCCTGTCGATGCTGGATGCGGGTGTTCCTCTGAAGGCGCATGTTGCAGGTATCGCGATGGGTCTGATCAAGGAAGGCAACCGTTTTGCCGTGTTGACCGATATCCTGGGTGATGAAGATCATCTGGGCGATATGGACTTCAAGGTCGCAGGATCTGAAAACGGTATCACTGCGTTGCAGATGGACATCAAGATCAACGGTATCACCCGTGAAATCATGCAGGCTGCATTGAGTCAGGCCAAGGAAGGCCGTATGCATATTCTTGGTATCATGAAGGAATCCATGTCCGGCGTGCGCAGCGAACTGTCCGAGTTTGCACCGCGCATGATCAAGATGAAGATCAATCCTGAAAAGATTCGCGACGTGATCGGCAAGGGCGGTGCGGTTATCCGTGCCTTGACTGAAGAAACCGGCACTACGATTGATATCGACGATGCGGGCAATATCACCATCTCCAGCGTAAACGGAGAAGCGGGTGAGTTGGCCAAGAAGCGTATCGAAGATATCGCGATGGATGTTGAAGTCGGCAAGATCTACGAAGGTCCGGTGGTCAAGTTGCTCGACTTCGGCGCTTTGATCAATATCCTGCCGGGCAAGGATGGTCTGTTGCACATCTCCCAGATCGCACACGAGCGCGTCAACAGCGTGGGCGACTACCTCAAGGAAGGTCAGGTTGTGCGCGTGAAGCTGCTGGAGATGGATGACCGTGGCCGTATGAAGCTTTCCATGAAGGCGCTGCTGGATGCCCCTTCTGCGAATGGCGCGTCTATTGCCGAGTAATCAGTAATTTGATGTGAATAAAAAACCCGCTTCGGCGGGTTTTTTATTGTGAAGATGTGTTGAGAATATGGAATAACATGTTGATTAATAATGTTTTATTTTGCCATTCGATGTTCGCTGAATACCATCCCTGCCTTAATCGTTTGCGAGTTGATGCCCACTGGGTATCATCCCTGCAGAGCCAGATGGCAAAGTGTTATTTTTCCATCTGCTTTTAGCTGGCGCAGAAAAAGATGTCCAATTACTTGGCCATCTGTTTTTCTCGGATTTCGTCCAGCGATTTGCAGTCGATACATTGAGTGGCGGTCGGGCGGGCTTCGAGGCGCCCTAAGCCGATTTCGATGCCGCAATTTTCGCAGTAGCCATATTCATCGGCTTTTATTTTTACGAGCATTTCATCGATTTTCTTGATCAGTTTGCGCTCACGATCGCGATTGCGCAGTTCCAGGCTGATGTCTGATTCCTGCGTGGCTCTGTCGTTCGGGTCGGCAAACACAGTCGCTTCGTCCTGCATGGTGTGTACGGTACGGTCGATATCTTCACCCAGGCCTGACTTGATTGACTGCAGAACCTGGCGAAAATGTTCGCGCTGATTCTGGTTCATGTAGGACTCGCCCTCGGTTGTTTGATAGGGGGCGATGGGCTTTAGTGATAGTTGCGACATGGCACTTCTCCGACGTGTAAAAAATTAAGTCCGCTTTAATATCAGATTGCGAGTTTAATCGCAACTAAAAAAATGATTAAGTTCAAATTAACGGTTTGCGAGCAATAAAAACAGGCTGGGTCGCTTGTTCAGTTGCGGTGCTGGCTTTGATTTCCATTGCACTACGGTGCGCGTCTGTATCTGCTCAGAGGGCAGGCTGATGTCTGTGGCGACACATAACAGCGTTTGCGGGCGGCATTGGGCGAGCAGTGCGTTGAACAGCTTGTCATTGCGATACGGCGTTTCAATGAACATCTGGGTTTGACGTCGGCTAGCCGATTCCGACTCCAGCGTTGTGATCATTTTGTTTCTGTCGGATTCGGCTATCGGCAAATAGCCGTGAAAGGCGAAACATTGTCCGTTCATGCCTGATGCCATCAATGCCAGCAGAATGGAGGAGGGGCCGACCAGTGGAATGACGCGGATGCCGCTCTTGTGTGCCAGATTGACCAGTGCGGCACCCGGATCAGCGATGCCAGGGCAGCCCGCTTCGGAGATAATGCCGACATCGTGTCCCGCCAGCAGGGGTGCCAGCAGCGCAGGCAGTTCGGCGGCAGCAGTGTGTTCGTTGAGCGTAGCGAAATGCAGCGACTGGATGGGATGTTCGTGTTTGAGTGCTGACAGGAATTGCCGTGCCGTCTTGGCCTGCTCTACCACGTAATGTTGCAAAGACCGCGCAATGTTGATCACGTGCTGCGGTAATACCTGCTCTGCGGGTGTGTCGCCCAGCGTGCAGGGAATCAGATACAGGGTACCTAAGTTGTTTGTCATGTTCAAAATAGTTTCACATTTTCGCGGCGCAGCATTTCAATCAGCAGAATCAGCGGCAGGCCGATCAGTGCATTCGGGTCGTCGCCCGTCATGCTGCTCATCAGTGCAATGCCCAGACCCTCAGATTTTGCGCTGCCGGCGCAGTTATAGGGTTGTTCCTTGAGCAAATAACCCTCGATCTCTTCGTCGGTCAGGTTGCGCAAGGTGATGTAATTTTCCGCCACTTCGGTCTGTATGCGACCCGTGCGGCTGTTGAGCAGCGTCAGCGCGGTATAAAAGCAGGTGGTCTTGCCGCGCATGCTGCGCAACTGCCTGACCGCATTGTCGTGGGTCAGCGGCTTGCCGATTTGCTGACCCTCCAGCAGGGCGACCTGGTCCGAACCAATAATCAGGGCATCCGGATAGCGGTCTGCAACGGCACGTGCTTTTTCCTGAGACAGCCGTTGCGATGTCGCTCGTGCTGCTTCATCGGGCTGCGGTGTCTCATCCACATCAGGAGATGCGGTGGTAAAGGGGAGTTGCAGGCGCTTTAACAGTTCGCAGCGATAAGGGGAAGTGGAGGCTAAAACCAGTAACTGAGAACTCAATACAATTCCTTTAACATGTGATTTTTCTGACTCCCGGATCATTCACGCAATAACGGAGTTGTGCGGGGAACGTGGCATGAACCCTGATCGAATGTACCGGTAACATGGTTATTATGCAGTTTTTTTCAGTATTTTAAGCAGGATTTTTGACAGAATGCTGCGAAAAATATATCATGCGCGGCTCATGTACGCACGACCTATTATTGATAGCCTGGATTTTGCCGAAAACGGCAAGCAAATAGACGCGAAAGTGCCTGTTGCGGAGTTGTCACGTTTGCAGGAGTTGCTGGATAACCCGCAAGGGAGTTTGCATTATATCCTGCAAGGCGGGCAGGATGATCAGGGGCGTTTCGTATTAGATATCAGTATTAATGGCAGTTGTCAGTTGCGTTGTCAGCGTTGTCTGAAGGGCATGGATTATGCGGTACAGCATGATGCGCGCCTGCTGCTGTGCGATCAGGCGAGTCTGGATGCGTTGGATGATCAGGAAGAAGAGTTTGACGGGATTCTTGCTGATAAAAATCTGGATGTGCTGGAGTTGCTGGAAGACGAGATTCTGTTAAGCCTGCCTATCGCTCCTATGCATGACTTGGGCGCTTGTCAGGCGGATGAAGGTGAAGATAAGCAAAAGGGCAAGCGGAATCCTTTTGCAGTATTAGAGAATTTGAAACGCAATTAATTAGATTTATCCAAGGAGTAATAGCATGGCAGTTCAGCAAAATAAAAAGTCCCCTTCCAAGCGTGGTATGCATCGCGCCCATGATTTTTTGACATCACCGGCTTTGGCGATTGAGCCGACAACCGGCGAAAATCATCTGCGTCATCACATTAGCCCGACCGGTTTCTATCGTGGCAGAAAAGTAGTAAAGACCAAGGCTGACTAAGTCTCAACGTCTTCAGCGCAGCCGACTCGTCGGCTGCGTTTTCATTTCTATCGGATTTGGTTTTGTCTGAGTTCATCGCCAAGGATCACTTAGTGGATGTCACATTAGCTATCGATGCGATGGGGGGCGACCACGGTACCGCAGTCACTATCCCTGCCGCCGTCGAGTATCTGAAGCAGTATCCCCGCGATACCATCATTCTGGTGGGTCATCCCGATGCTATTAATACCGGATTGCGAACGCTGGGAATCAAACCTGATGCGTTTGGTGAGCGCCTGCGCGTTCATCCGTCATCGCAGGTGGTCGGTATGGACGAGCAGCCTCAGTCCGCCTTGCGCGGCAAAAAAGATTCCTCGATGCGCGTGGCCATTAATCTGGTCAAGAGCGGCGAGGCATCGGCCTGTATCAGCGCGGGTAATACCGGTGCGCTGATGGCAACGGCGCGTTATGTGCTCAAAACCATTCCTGGTATCGATCGTCCTGCCATTGCATCTTATCTGCCGACCAAAAACGGTCAGGTGTGTATGCTCGATCTGGGCGCCAATACCGATTGCAGTGCCGAACATTTGCTGCAATTTGCGATGATGGGCGCATCTCTGGTCACCGCGCTTGAGCACAAGCCTAACCCTACGGTGGGTCTGCTCAATATCGGTTCTGAGGATATCAAGGGCAACGAGGTGGTCAAACAGGCCGCGCTGTTGCTGCGAGCCAGCGACCTTAATTTCTACGGGAACGTCGAAGGCAACGACATCTTCAATGGCGTCACCGATCTGGTGGTGTGCGACGGTTTTGTCGGTAATGTTGCGCTTAAGACCGCCGAAGGGGTCGCCAAAATGATGGGCGGCTTTCTGAAGGAAGGTTTTTCAAAGAGTTTGTACACCAGGCTTGCAGCGCTGATATCGTTGCCTGTGCTCCGCGCATTCAAGCACAGACTGGATCACCGGCGCTACAATGGCGCGAGTTTTCTGGGGCTGCGCGGTATCGTGGTGAAGAGCCACGGTTCGGCGGATGTGTTTGCGTTCCGCTGCGCCATTGAGAAGGCGGCAGAGGAAGCGCGCGAGAGTATGTGGCAGCACATCAGCGAGCATATCGAAAAGTGGCACAATGAACGTCAAAATACCCAATTGGGAGTGTCCTGATGCATGCAAAGATTATCGGTACCGGTAGTTATCTGCCGGCCAAAACGCTGACCAATTTTGATCTGGAAAAGATCGTGGATACGACTGATGAATGGATCGTGTCGCGCAGCGGCATTCATCAGCGGCATATCGCAGCGGACGGTGAAGCAACCAGCGACCTTGCATTGCAGGCCAGTCTGCGTGCCATCGAGATGGCCGGCATCAGTGCGAACGATATCGATCTGATCATCGTCGCGACCACCTGTCCTGACAAAATTTTCCCCAGTACCGCCTGTATCCTGCAAGACAAGCTCGGCATCAAAAACGGCGGTGCGGCATTCGACATGCAGGCGGTGTGCGGCGGTTTCGTGTATGCGCTGAATACCGCTGATTTATACATACGCGGCGGCCAGGCCAGGACGGTGCTGGTGGTGGGTGCTGAAATCATGTCGCGTATGCTGGACTGGAAAGATCGCACGACCTGCGTGTTATTCGGTGACGGTGCGGGTGCGGTGATCTTGCAGGCCAGCGACGCGCCCGGTATTCTGGCCGCCAAGCTGCATTCCGATGGTCAGCACCACGCATTGTTGCGGGTGGATGGCAGTATCTGCGATGGCGTTGTGCAAGGCGACCCGTTCATCAGGATGGAAGGTCAGGCCGTATTCAAATTTGCCGTCACCGTGCTAAGCCGCGTGGTTGATGAAGTGCTGACGCAGGCAGGATTAAAAGACACCGACATCGACTGGCTGGTACCGCATCAGGCCAATATCCGCATCATTGAAGCCACTGCCAAAAAGCTCGGGCTTAGCCTGGATAACGTGGTGGTCACCGTCGCCGATCACGGCAATACTTCGTCGGCTTCGATTCCGCTGGCGCTGGATGTGGCGGTGCGGGATGGCCGTATTGTGGCCGGACAAAATGTCTTGCTCGAAGCCATCGGCGGCGGATTTACCTGGGGTGCGGTGCTGCTCAGGTGGTAACTGAGAAACAGTTTTCGGTTTTTGGTTGCCGGCAGCGTAGCGGATAAATCCAACTCACTACCGGCGACTTGCTACTTACGACTATCAACTAATAACTATCAACTGTTTCTATGACTAAATTCGCTTTCGTATTTTCCGGGCAAGGTTCTCAATCGCGCGGCATGATGAACGGCTACGCCGATTTTACTGCGGTGCGCGACACTTTCACTGAAGCCTCCGATGTGTTGAAACAGGATCTGTGGCAACTGGTTTTGGATGGCAGCGACGCGGAGCTCAATGCCACTGTGAATACGCAACCTATCATGCTGACCGCAGGTGTGGCGGTGTATCGCGCCTGGCAGTCGCAAAACGGCGCTGCACCTGCGATGATGGCCGGGCATAGTCTGGGCGAATATACCGCACTGGTCGCAGCCGGCGCATTGAGTTTTGCCGATGCGTTGCCGCTGGTGCGCTACCGTGCCGAGTGCATGCAGCAGGCGGTGCCTGAAGGCGTGGGCGGCATCGCTGCGATTTTAGGTCTGGACGATGAAGTCGTGCGTACTGTGTGCCTCGAAGGCGCGCAGGGTGAAGTGCTGGAGGCTGTCAATTACAATTCGCCGGGGCAGGTGGTGATCGCAGGGAACCGCGCAGCGGTCGAGCGCGGCATGGAACTGGCTCGTGCTCGCGGCGCCAAGCGCGCCATCATGTTGCCGATGAGCGTACCGTCGCATTGCAGCCTGTTGAAAGGCGCAGCGGAGCAGTTGCGCGAGTATCTGGGCAAGGTTGCAATTGGTGCGCCGAGTATTCCGGTGTTGCATAACGCCGATGTCGCCGCTTACAGCGATGCTGCTCAGATTCGCGATGCGCTGGTGCGCCAGTTGTATTCGCCGGTGCGCTGGGTTGAAACCGTGCTGGAATTCGGCCGTCAGGGCATCACGCACAATGTCGAATGCGCGCCGGGTCGTGTGCTCGCAGGCTTGAACAAGCGTATCGACACTAATCAGCAGGCATCCGCCATCAACGACGGCGCAGCGCTGACACTGGCGTTAACTAATTTCGCGTAAGGAGCAGAACATGACACTACAAGGACAAATCGCGCTGGTCACCGGTGCATCTCGCGGCATCGGTCAGTCCATCGCACTTGAACTGGGCAAGCAGGGCGCAACGGTGCTCGGCACCGCCACCTCGGATAAGGGCGCGCAGGCGATCAGCGACTATCTGGCAGCGGCCGGCATCAAGGGGCAGGGTTATACACTTAACGTCAATGACATGGCGCAGACTGAACAGGTTTTGGCTGAGTTGCGCAAGCAATACGGCGAAATCTCGATTCTGGTGAATAACGCCGGTATCACCCGCGACAATCTGCTGGCGCGCATGACGGATGACGAGTGGGACGATGTGATTTCGACCAATCTCAAATCCGTGTTCCGTTTGTCACGCGCCGTGCTGCGCGCGATGATGAAAGCCCGGACGGGGCGCATCATCAGCATTTCCTCGGTGGTCGGCAGCATGGGGAATCCGGGGCAGGCCAACTATGCCGCCTCCAAGGCCGGTATGATCGGCTTCACCAAGTCGCTAGCCCAGGAAATCGGCAGCCGCAACATCACCGTGAACTGCGTCGCTCCGGGGTTTATTGACACCGACATGACGCAAGGTCTGGGCGACGAACAACGCGCCAAACTGGTCGAACATGTGCCCCTGAAGCGTCTGGGTCAGCCTGCCGATATCGCCAATGCCGTGTCTTTTCTGGCAGGCCCTGCTGCCGCTTACATCACCGGCGTCACATTGCATGTGAACGGCGGGATGTACATGGAATAGCTGTCAGATTGACCGATGCGATAAAAAGCCGCAGAGATGCGGTTTTTTATCGGCATGTGTTTTGTGGAAGTGTTTCACATTGGTGGCATAAGTCATTAGACTTGCGTCATTCGATCCAAAGGATTGCAAGTGATGAGCAAAGATATTCCTTTTACGCCGCAGTTGGTTGAAGCCAAGCTAACGCTGGGTCAGTTGCTGAGCTGGCTGATACAAGACGGCATGGTGACGCCCGCGGACGCGCAGTTGTTTGCGAAAAATCGCAAGGCCGACAGTTTGCATCCGCTGGTGGTGATCGCCGAACAGAAATGGCGCAGCCAGCTTATGCCCGGCAAGTTACTTGGCGTGGAGTTTCTTACCGAGTGGCTGGCGATACGCATCGGTATGCCGTATTTTCACATCGATCCGTTGCAGCTGAATTTCGGCAGCATCGCCAATATCATCTCCAAGTCTTACGCGGAGCGGCTGAAAATCATGCCGGTGAAACTCAGCGACAAAGAGGTTACCATTGCTACTGCCGAGCCGTTCCTCACCGATTGGGTGGCGGAACTGGAGCGCATCCTCAATTTGAAAATCAGGCTGGTGCTGGCAAGTCCACTGGACATTAACCATTATCTGCCGGAAATCTACAACCTTGCCAACTCGGTGCAACTGGCAAGCCGGGCCAGGTCAGGGCAGGCGGTGGGAGTGCAGAATTTCGAGCAACTGGTCGAATTGGGCAAAAACAAGAATCTGGATGCCAACGAGCAGCATATCGTGACCTTGGTGGACTGGCTGTTCAAATATGCCTTCGAGCAGCGCGCCAGCGACATTCATCTGGAGCCGCGCCGCGATATCGGCATCGTGCGCTTTCGCATCGACGGTGTGTTGCATCAGGTCTATCAGTTGCCCTCAAGTGTCAATAATGCCATTACCAACCGTATCAAACTGCTGGGGCGCATGGATATGGTCGAGAAACGCAGGCCGCAGGACGGGCGCATCAAGACGGTAAGCGCGGAGGGTGATGAGATCGAGTTGCGTCTGTCCACTATGCCGACCGCTTTCGGCGAAAAACTGGTGATGCGGATTTTTGACCCGGAAATTCTGGTGAAGAACTTCACCGATCTAGGGTTTTCACGCGAGCAGACGGCGCTATGGCGTGGCTGGACGAGTCAGCCCAACGGCATCATCCTGGTGACGGGGCCGACCGGGTCAGGCAAGACGACCACTTTGTATTCCACGCTGAAACAGCTTGCCACACCGGAAGTGAATGTCTGTACGGTGGAAGACCCGATCGAGATGATTGAACCTGCCTTCAACCAGATGCAGGTGCAGCACAATATCGGACTGAGTTTTGCCAACGGCGTGCGCACCTTGCTGCGCCAGGATCCCGATATCATCATGGTGGGTGAAATACGCGATACGGAAACCGCTGAAATGGCGATACAGGCGGCGCTCACCGGCCATCTGGTGTTGTCGTCGTTGCACACCAACGACGCGCCGTCCGCGATCATGCGTCTGCACGAACTGGGGGTGCCGTCTTATCTGCTCAACTCGACGCTGCTGGGGGTGATGGCGCAACGTCTGGTGCGCACGCTGTGTCCTCATTGCAAGACGAAGGGGAAGATCAGTGAGGCGGATTGGCAGGAGCTGGTCAGTCCGTGGAAAGCTGCAATGCCAGCCGAAATCAGCATGGCTACCGGTTGCCTTGAATGCCGGATGACAGGCTATCGGGGGCGAACCGGTATTTATGAAATGCTGCCGTTCAGTGCGCAAATGCAAAGGCTGGTGGCGCAGGGGGCGGATCTGTCCGGAATCAGAGCGCAGGCGCAGCAGGAAGGCATGAAGCCGTTGCGTCTTTCCGGGGCCGAGAAAGTGGCGGCAGGACTCACCACGCCTGAAGAAGTTATCAAGGTTGCGCCGCCGCTGGATTGATGTGCGTGGTGAGCTGCTAAGTTATATTTCGCCTCGCCCGCGCCCTATGGGGTCAGCGCCGATGGTGCCGCGCAGACTTTGCAGGTAGACGCTGCCGCTCACATACAGAAGTCTGGTGCGGGCTCCTTCGAGCCTGCCTTGTATGTCGAGTTTTTCCGCCACATCGCGATGGCTGGCGCGGCTTGCGAAGGCCTCCAGATAGGCGATATGACGTTCCCAAAGACGAATATCCCTGGTCTGTTTTATTTCCAGACGTTCGTGGTACCAGTCGGAGGCGAGCAGTGCTTCACGGGTAAACAGGCGGCGAATATCGGGGTGATGCGCGTCCATTCCTTGGTAGCTGCCTGTTGCCATGATGTGGAGCAATGCCCTGAGCGGCGGACAGGCATCGTCCGCGCTGCCGGCTTCCAGATAGAGTGCGGCGACCTTCTGCTGTGCTTCGACGATATTTTCCACACCATCAACGAATACGCCCAGATCCTGAGTTTCCGGTCTGAGGATGTGTTCACCGAATACCGCACGGGGTGCGTCGAACATCTTGCCCATGAAACCGTGCACAAAGCGGTCAGTAATGCGGTAGCCCAGGCGGCTGGCCCGGATCAGGTGACCCTGATATTCGAAATCCTCGATTTTTTCAAGATGGCCATTTTCGATTAAAAAGCGCGGATCGCGTGCCTGCGGTGACAGGCGCGACCAGATTTCCGGCACCAGCAGGCTGATGTCATGATCAACGCGAAGTTTGGGGCCGACATGTCCGGCGGCGGTCGAGTATCCGGCATAGCCGCTGAGAATGAAGGAAACCAGCGCGTTGTTAAGGTCGATCGCGGGGCGCAGCGCATTGAAAGGGCCTTTGGTCAGGGCGCCTTCGCTGCCGGCGCCGGTGGTGGAAGGGGACTTGCCGGTGAGGCTGCACACGAAGTCCATGAACAACTCGGGCAATTCCTGATAGTGGATCGGGTTGTACACCGCCAGCGGGCGGTTGCCGGGGGAGGGCGGGTTATTGCGGCGGCCGATGAGTACGGCATTAACCGGTTCCACCACGGCGGTGCCGAGTGGCACGCGGCGGTTGAAACGTGCGCCGATTTCGGCTACATAGCGCCGTACCGGATTTGCGATGTCGGGGCGAAGTTGCAGGTAACGCGGATTTTTGCTTGGCTTGCCGTCAACCAGACGCGGGTGTGCTGATGACACGACGATCTGGCCCGCATCAGACGCCTCCTGTAAAATTTTACGCATCGGCTCGGTGTACTGGCCGAAACCCGCCACGTCTTCGATGATTTCGCTCAGCGTATCGCCCTTGAGCGGCTCGTAATTTGCCAGAAAATTGTCTTGCCGGGCGATGTCTTTCTCAGTCTGTTTATCGAAGCCGTGATGGATCGCGTCATCCGGGCGCTGGAACAGGCGGTATTCGCAATTGCGCACCAGCTTGACAGAGGGGTCGGCGCTTTTCGGCGAGGTGTTGGGCAACATTTCGACCGGAACGACCACTGACGCGCTGATGTCGTCTTCCATCTGTACTTTTTCGGCAGGAATGAAATCCTGGCGCATCTTGAATACGCGCCATGAACCTTTTTCCGTGAAACCGACGCGCAAATAGGAACCGACCAGTTTTCGCTCGCCCAGCTTCAGTTCATGACCGGGATGGCCGTTGACGAAATCGACGGACAGATACTGCCGCCAGTTATTGCCCCAGTCAGGGCGATACATGCGCTTGATGACGAAAGCCAGCGCGAGAATGCGGTCCGGAATTTCTTCCAGCCAGGCGTTGAATTCGGCGCTGTAGGATGGGGAGGGAGTGAGTACTTTGATCACGGAACCCATGCTGCGCTCCGTGCTGAGCAGCGCGCGGCTGGGATGGCGCCCCTCGGATTCAAAACCGGGTTTGAAGCGCGTGCTGTAATCGTGGTTGAAAATGGCTTCTACCTGATCGAGATCGTGTTCCAGATTCAATACGAATAACGGCGCATAGATCACGGCATCGGTCATCGATTTGGAAATTTCCGATTTTCCGCCGCCCGATACGGTGCAGGGCTTGTGGCAAAAAGTCCCTTCAGGATCTGTGCCCACCAGACGCCAGGACGGTGCGCCCGGATGCTTTTGCATTTCAACCTTGTAGCCGTTGGGCTGGATGTAGATTTTTCCGGGTTGCAGCTTGATGGATTGCTGTACGCCGTCGTTGATCCAGCTGATGGTTTGATTGGGCAGATGCATGCGCAAATTTTGCGGCACGTAGATGACTTCAGGGTGCAGCTTGTCTATACCGTAGCCTTGCGGTTGCAGTTGCATCAGCTCGCCGTAGTTCGCTGTCATTTCCTCGAAACTGTAGCCGGCCACCTGGGTGATGCTGTCCACACCAAATTCTTCGCCGTGGTTGTGGCGCGGAAAGGCCAGCGCGCCGCCGGCGTGTTCTTCTTCTGCCAGGCCAAACAGGTTGGCGGCGTAGCTGATCTGGGTTTTGACTTCCTTTTTGCAATAGCCAAAGTAATTGTCGGCCAGAATCGTGACGATGACGCCGCGCTCGTCACGTGCGGTAATCTTGAATGCGGCGCCGTCGTTGTACAGTTCGCCTGCTTCATCCCAGTACATGCCGTCCGTCAACTGGCGCGGGGTGGCGCAATCACGGTACGGCAGGCCAAGTTCCTTCTTGGTGAATTTAATCAGATGCGGCGCGAGTATCACGCAGCCGCTGTGGCCTGACCAGTGTTCCACATCGAGACCCGCATCGTTGGATGCCAATACCGGATTGCCGCTGTTGCCGAAAATGCTTTCGACGAAATCAAGGTTGCTGACCAGACTGCCGGGGGCAAAAAAGCGGATTTCCATGCTCTTTTCCGCTTCATGACCGGGAATCTCGGGACACACGACAGGACGCAGCAGCAGCGAGACAAACATTCTGGCTTCTTCTTTTTGTCCTGCGGTGAAAGGCAGGCGCAGCAGCTCCTCCGGTGGATTTAGCGCGGCTTTGAGCATGCGCGCAAACGCCAGTTTGGGCACTACCTTTTTGTCGGCGGGGATGGGTAATCCTTCCTCGGCGATATGGAACGAGCCTTGGGTGGTACGTCTGTCATTAAGGGGGTTGTTCAGTACGCCGTTGCGGATGCGATAGCTGCTGACATATTCACTCTTGAATTCGTCCAGTTTAACCGGCAGTGAGAGTTCGCGCGCCACGCCGTGGCGATCGAGGATCAGCGTATTTTCCGGAAGGCGAGGCAACTCACCTTCGGCAACGTCGGCCAGGTAATCGTCGAGATAGGACTGGATGCGCTGGTCGGGCGGACACAGATAACCCGCGAGCAGGCGCGATTTCTCGCGGTAACTCTTGAGCAGGTTGTTGGCAACTTCGAGAAAACTGCTGTCGCTGCCTTCCTCGCAGGGAGGCTGGCCGGAGGAGGATAGCTTCAGGTTGATGTACAGCTGAAGTTGTTCACGTGCGGCAGATGAGTCTTCTGAATTGTCATTCAACCCGAGAAATTGATTCATATCCATATTGCCCTTGCCCTGATTGTGTTACTGCACAATAAAATACGTGATTCTACCCCGAACAGCCTGTTTGTTGGCATTCTGAATCATTTGGAATTGTTTATCGTGGTTGAAGCATGTGGCCAATTGGTGGTAGAATGCGCGTTGCATCGGAATTGGCCGATGTAAATATCCCGCTCGCACAAGTTGGGGTGCTCGTAAGATTAAAGTCCGGATCGTAAACTGATTTGGGGCGTTTTCGATAAGAGTCAGGCTGGCGAGTGGTAGTTCTAACCCTTACGATAGGAATTATCATGGCTGTAACAATGCGTCAAATGCTGGATGCTGGTGTTCACTTTGGTCACCAAACCCGTTTCTGGAACCCTAAGATGGCACCGTTCATCTTCGGCCACCGCAATCGTATTCACATCATCAATCTGGAAAAGTCCGTAGCGCTGTTTGCAGAAGCAGAAAGCTATGTACGCAAACTGTCCGCGAAAAAAGGCACCGTCCTGTTCGTGGCGACCAAGCGTCAGGCGCGTGAAATTTTGCAGGAAGAAGCGGTTCGCGCAAACTCACCGTATGTGAATCATCGCTGGCTGGGCGGTATGCTCACCAACTACAAAACAGTTCAACAATCCATCAAGCGTCTGCGTGAGCTGGAAGCGATTGCCGCTGACAGCACCGGTGAGGGCGTTTCCAAGAAAGAGGCGCTGATGATGGCGCGCGAACTGGAAAAACTGAATCGCAGTCTGGGCGGTATCAAGGATATGCCTAATCTGCCTGATGCAATTTTCGTTATCGACGTCGGTTACCAGAAGGGTGCGATCGTTGAAGCCAAGAAGCTCGGTATTCCGGTGATCGGCATTGTCGATACCAATAACTCGCCAATCGGCGTGGATTTCGTGATTCCGGGTAACGACGATTCTACTCAGGCGATTCGTCTGTATGCTCGCGGTATCGCTGATGCGGTGCTGGAAGGTCGCGCACAGGCTTTGAATGAATTGGTTCAGCAAGTTGCAGCTGAAGAGCCAGAACAAGTAGCCTAATTCACAATTTGGCGCGGAAAGGGGCGCAAGCCCCTTTTTTTGTAAGTTTTTTATAAGAAATTCAGGAGCTTAGCATGGCAGATATCACCGCAAGTATGGTTAAGGAATTGCGCGAGGCGACAGGCCTTGGCATGATGGAATGTAAAAAGGCATTGGTTGAAGCCAATGGCGATTTCAAGGTTGCTGAAGAGCAGATGCGCATCAAGAGCGGCGCCAAGGCCAGCAAGGCTTCTTCACGCGTCACGGCTGAAGGCGTGGTCAGCGCGTTTATCGCGGCGGACGGCAAGTCTGGTGCGGTCGCTGAAGTGAACTGCGAAACCGACTTTGTGGCCAAAAACGACGATTTCAATGCGTTTGCCAAAAATGTCGCTGAAACAGTCGCGAAGAACAATCCTGCCGATATCGCAGCGTTGTCTGATATGACCATCGCTAACGGCACGGACAGCGTGGAAGAAACGCGCAAAGCACTGGTGATGAAGCTGGGTGAAAATCTTACCGTTCGCCGTATCGAGCGTTATGAAACAACCACTGGTACTCTTTCAAGCTACCTGCACGGCAGTAAAATCGGCGTGTTGCTGAATTTCACCGGCGGCGACGAAGCACTGGGTCGTGACATTTGCATGCACATTGCGGCTTCCAAGCCAAAATCAGTCGATATGTCCGGCGTTAATCCGGTAGATATCGAAACTGAACGCCGTATTGCGATCGAAAAGGCGCGCGAAGCCGGCAAACCGGAAGCGATGCTGGAAAAAATCGCTGAAGGTACCGTGCAAAAGTTCCTGAAGGAAGTTACCCTGCTGGGTCAGGTGTTCGTCAAGGCTGATGACGGCAAGCAAACCATCGAGCAGCTGCTGAAAGCTCGCGGCGCAACGGTTGCTTCGTTCCAGATGTTTGTGGTGGGCGAAGGCATCGAGAAGAAGGTTGAAGATTACGCGGCTGAAGTGGCTGCAACTATCGCAGCAGCACAAGGATAATCATCATGAGCGCACCCGTCTATAAACGAATTCTGCTGAAACTCTCCGGCGAAGCCCTGATGGGCGACGACAGTTACGGTATCAATCGTGCAGTGATCGAGCGCATCGTCGCAGAAATTGCGGAAGTCGTGGCGATGGGTGTGCAAGTGGCGATGGTGATCGGTGGCGGCAATATCTTCCGTGGTGTGGCGCCAGCCGCAGCGGGGATGGACAGGGCTACGGCCGATTACATGGGTATGCTGGCGACGGTGATGAACTCGATGGCGTTGCAGGATGCGATGAATCGCGCAGGGTTAGATTGCCGCGTGCAGTCAGCGCTGAATCTGGAGCAGGTCGCCGAACCGTTCATTCGCGGCAAGGCACTGCGTTATCTGGAAGAAGGTAAGGTCGTGATTTTCGCGGCAGGTATCGGTAGTCCGTTCTTTACCACCGATACGGCTGCGGCGCTACGCGGCGTGGAAATGAGTGCCGAAGTGGTGATCAAGGCCACCAAGGTGGATGGAATATATACTGCTGATCCGAAGAAGGATCCGCACGCGGTTCGCTATCAAAGTTTAAGTTTTGATGAAGCGATCAGCAAGAATTTACAGGTAATGGATGCCACTGCGCTGACGTTGTGCCGTGATCAGAAATTGCCGATTATTGTGTTCAGTATCTTCAAGCCGGGCGCGTTGAAGCGTGTGGTATTCGGCGAAGGCGAAGGTACGCTGGTGCGTGTTGAGTAGTGTGGTGCTGACCACTCTCGCAAATATTAGGAGAAAACGATGATTGTTGAAATCAGAAAAGATACCGAGCAAAGAATGCGCAAGTCGATTGATTCCTTGCGCGCAGATCTGGGCAAAGTTCGTACCGGACGTGCGCATACCGGTTTGCTGGATCACGTGATGGTGGATTATTACGGTAGTCCGACGCTGGTGACGCAAGTCGCCAATATCACGCTGGTCGATTCACGCACGATCGGTGTGCAGCCGTATGAAAAAAACATGGTCGGCAAGGTCGAGCGCGCGATTCGCGATGCAGATCTGGGCCTGAACCCTGCAACCAACGGCGAATTGATTCGCGTGCCGATGCCGATGTTGACCGAGGAACGTCGTCGCGACATGATCAAACTGGTTAAATCCGAAGGTGAAGATGCCAAGATTGCGGTGCGCAACATTCGCCGCGATGCGAACAGTTCGCTGAAAGACTTGCTCAAGAAAAAAGAAATCTCCGAAGACGATGAGCGCCGGGTGCAGGATGATATTCAGAAACTGACGGATCGTTTCGTTGCTGAAATTGATCAGGCATTGGCCGCTAAAGAAGTTGATTTAATGGCTGTGTAACCAGGATTCGGGATGCAGGATTCGGGATTAAACTGCCGATTCGTGTATTCTTCTAATCCATGATCCTCAATCCGCGATCCCATATGACGAATCTGCCCAGTTCTACACGTGTTATCCCCGATGTGGCACGCGTACCCCGTCATATTGCCATCATCATGGATGGCAACGGGCGTTGGGCAAAGAAGCGCTTCATGCCTCGCATTATGGGACATCAGCGCGGTGTGGAATCTTTGCGCGCGACCGTGCGGGCGTGCCGTGACCTGGGTGTGGAATATCTGACGGTATTTGCGTTCAGCAGCGAAAACTGGCGTCGCCCGGTTGATGAAGTTTCCTTTCTGATGTCGCTGTTTCTGAAAATGCTGGAACGCGAGGTTGCCAGCCTGCACAAAAACAATATCCACCTTAAAATCATCGGTGACCGCAGTCGTTTTGACGACAAACTGCAGAAGACCATGAATGATGCCGAAACGCTGACAAAAAACAATACCGGCCTGACGCTGACCATCGCGGCAAATTACGGCGGGCGTTGGGATGTGATGCATGCGGTGCATAGCCTGTTGCAGAATCATCCGGAATTGGCGACTTCGTTCAGCGAAGAAGATTTACAGCCATATATGTCCATGAGCGATGCGCCTGAGCCTGATTTGTTTGTCCGTACCGGCGGCGAGAAGCGCATCAGCAATTTCATGCTGTGGCAGCTCGCGTATACGGAGCTGTATTTCACCGATACCTTGTGGCCAGCCTTTGACCGCAAAGAGCTTGAGAAGGCGATTGCCTCATACCAGAATCGCGAGCGGCGTTTCGGACGTACCAGCGAACAGCTGGCAAGCAGTCAGTCGAAAATGAATGAAGGGGAGCCGCGTGCTTAAATCCAGAATCATTACTGCCGTTATTTTGTTACTGCTGTTGCTGCTGGTGCTGTTCGCCCTGCCGGATAGCTGGTGGATCGCGGTGGTGGTGCTGGTCGTGATGCAGGGTACGCTGGAATGGTCGAAGTTGTCCAAACTGTCCGGCAGAAATGCCTATATTTACAGCGCACTGACGTTGGCGCTGATGCTGATGCTGGTCTGGTTCGATAACAATCACACCGATGCGGAGCAAGTTATTCCGCACTTGATGATTTACGCGGTGTCAGCCTTGCTCTGGCTCATCATCGTGCCGACCTGGATGATTGCCGGCTGGCGTGTTGAAAGCCAGTTCCTGATGTGTCTGACAGGGTGGGCGGTGCTGATGCCGACCGGTCTGGCCATGCTGGATCTGCATGCGATCAGTCCGTGGGTATTGTTGCTGCTGATGGGGCTGGTGTGGGTTGCGGATATCGGCGCCTACTTTGCCGGCCGTCGTTTCGGCAAGAACAAGCTTGCGCCCAGCATCAGTCCCGGAAAAACATGGGAAGGCGTCGCAGGCGGGATGCTCGGTGTATCCGTCTACGTACTCATCGTTCACGCTGTTGTTCCGTTCGCATTCCTGCCGGTGTTGTTGCTGGCAGCCTGGTGGTGGGTGGGGCTGGCGGTGATCGGCGACTTGTTTGAATCTGCGATCAAACGTCAGGCGGGTGTCAAGGACAGCGGTGCCTTACTGCCCGGACACGGCGGTCTGCTCGATCGCATCGATGCCTTGACTTCAACTTTGCCATTGGCCACGATGGTCATCCTGTTTGGGCAACTTTCCTGATATGCAAAATTTAACTATTCTGGGCTCCACGGGCAGTATCGGTATCAGCACGCTGGATGTCGTTGCGCGCCATCCGGATAAGTACCGGGTGGTCGCACTGACCGCTAACCGCCAGGTTGATCTGCTGTTCCGCCAATGTGTGCAATTCAAGCCGCGCTTTGCCGTGTTGCTTGATGTTGTGACTGCGGCACAGTTGCGCGCAATGTTGTGCGATGCCGGATTAAAGACCGAGGTGTTGTGCGGTGTTGACGCGCTGGAGCAGGTCTGCGTACTGACGGAAGTGGATGCGGTGATGGCCGCCATCGTGGGTGCGGCGGGTTTGCGCCCGACGCTGGCTGCAGCAAAAGCAGGTAAAAAGATCCTGCTGGCGAATAAAGAGACGCTGGTGATGGCGGGTCATGTGTTCATGGATGCCGTGCGCGCCAGTGGTTCGGCGTTGTTGCCGATAGACAGCGAACACAACGCGATTTTTCAGGCCTTACCGCGTGGCTATAACGGCGATCTGAAAGGTAACGGTGTACGGCGCATTCTGCTCACCGCGTCAGGCGGGCCGTTCCGCAACACGCCGATTGAGGCCTTGCAACATGTCACGCCGGATCAGGCGTGCGCACACCCTAACTGGTCGATGGGGCGCAAGATTTCAGTGGATTCGGCCAGCATGATGAACAAGGGGTTGGAAGTCATCGAGGCGCACTGGTTGTTTAATGCCAGTGCAGATGACATTCAGGTAGTGATACATCCGCAGAGCGTGATTCATTCGCTGGTCGAATACGTGGACGGTTCGGTGATTGCGCAACTTGGTAATCCCGATATGCGCACGCCGATCGCTTACGGTCTGGCATACCCTGAGCGCATCGACTCGGGTGTGGCGGCACTGGATTTATTCAAGGTTGCAACCCTTGATTTCGCGGTACCTGACTTCGAGCGGTTCCCTTGTCTTGCTTTGGCGTATCAGGCGTTGCGCAGCGCCGGCACCGCACCTGCGGTATTGAATGCGGCGAATGAAATCGCCGTCGCCGCATTTCTGGATAATAAGATCTCGTTTTTGTCTATTCCTGCTGTCGTAGAAGATGTGCTGAACGCATTGCCTGTCAATTCCGTGACCTGTCTGGACGATGTGCTGGAAGCCGACGCCTGTGCGCGTCGTGCTGCAGAGAATAAAATATCGTTATTAATCAAATGATTACGCTGTTTGCTTTCGTCGGTGCAATTGCGCTGTTGGTGGTGTTCCACGAATATGGACACTACTGGATGGCGCGTCGCTGCGGGGTGAAAGTGCTGGTTTTCTCGCTGGGTTTCGGCAAGGTTATTTATCGCAAACGTTTTGCCGGCTCGGACACCGAATGGGTGATTTCGATGGTGCCGTTGGGCGGCTATGTCAAAATGCTCGATGAACGGGAAGGCGAGGTTTTGCCTTGCGAATTCAACCTGACGTTTAACCGTAAACCGGTGTTGCAGCGTATGGCGATCGTAGCCGCTGGGCCGCTGGCTAATTTTCTGCTGGCCGTCGTGCTGTACTGGGTGCTGTTCATTCATGGCGTGCCGGGCTTGAAGCCTGTGCTGGGCGAGGTGCAGTCGGGTACGCCGGCAGCGACCGCGCAGATGCATCAGGGTGAAACCATTATCAGCATCAACGGTGAGGCAATACCAGGCTGGCAGGAGTTGCGCTGGGAATTGCTGATGCTGGCAATCAAGCAAGGTGATGCAAGAATTGAGGCGCAAACCGTCAGCGGTACCACGGTATATCACTCGCTGGATTTAAGCGGTTTACAAGCGCGCGATCTGGATGGAGAGTTTCTTGATAAGTTAGGCCTGCATCTTGATCAGCCGACTTTCTTGCCCGTGATCGGCAAGCTGACAACGGCGGGCGTGGGGGAGCTTGCCGGGCTGCGAGAAGGTGATTTGATTTTGCGTGCACAAGGTCTGCCGGTGTCAAGCTGGAGCATGCTGGTGGACAGGGTGCGAAGCCATCCGGGGAAACCCCTCTCGCTCGATATCAAGCGGGGTGAGTTGACCCTGAATATTGTCGTGATTCCGCAAGCGGTTATCGAGTCCGATCCGAAAAGCTCTGGGCCGGGCACCCAAAAAATGGTCGGCAAGATCGGTGCTGCACCCAAAGTGGATCAGGCTGCAGTGCAGGCGATGTTCACTGAAGTGCGTTACGGACCGCTGGACGCGCTGATTCAGTCGTTGAAGAAAACGATCGATACTGCGGTTATCAGCCTGAAAATGCTCGCTAAAATGGTGATGGGCGAGGTTTCAATGAAAAACTTGAGCGGTCCGATCACCATCGCAGATTATGCCGGACAGTCGGCACATATGGGGCTGGCAGCCTATCTGGGATTTCTGGCGCTGATCAGTATTAGCCTGGGTGTGTTGAATTTGCTGCCGGTTCCCTTATTGGATGGCGGGCACTTGCTGTATTATGTCGCCGAAATGCTCAAAGGTAGTCCGGTCTCAGACCGGGCTTGGGAAATCGGTCAGAAGATCGGCATTGCATTGCTGGGTACGCTGATGGTTTGTGCCATCTATAACGATATTAATCGCCTCATCTCAGGTTAGCACTAAATGAACAAAACAAAACTTGCAGGAATTATCTCACTGTTATTCATGTCTCCCGCCTGGGCGATCACCCCTTTCACGGTCAAGGATATCCGTGTTGAAGGCATACAGCGCACCGAAGCGGGTACGGTGTTCAGCTATTTGCCGGTCAAGGTCGGTGATACGATGAACGACGAACAGGCGGACGTCGCTGTCCACGCCCTGTATGGCACCGGATTTTTCAAGGATGTACGCCTTGAAGTCGAACAGGGCGTGTTGATCGTGCTGGTCAAGGAACGTCCGTCGATTGCCAGTATTGTCGTCAACGGCGTGAAGGACTTTCCCAAGGATCAGCTCAAAGACAACATGAAATATGCCGGACTGGCAGAAGCGCGCATCTTCGATAAAGGCGCGCTGGACAAGGCCGTGCAGGAATTGAAACGCCAGTATGTGGCGCGCGGCAAGTATGGTGTGACCGTCAATGCCAAGGTTTCCGATCTGGAGCGAAATCGCGTCGGCATCGTGTTCGACGTGGTTGAAGGTGAAGTTTCCAAGATCAAACAGATCAATATCGTGGGAAATTCGGTTTATAAAGAGTCTGATCTGCTGGATTTGATGAAGCTCAGTACGCCGGACTGGATGAGCTGGTTCAGCAAGAACGATCAGTATTCCAAGCAGAAACTCTCTGCCGACATGGAAGCGATGCGTTCGTTCTACATGGACAGCGGCTATCTGGAATTCAATATCAACTCCACGCAGATATCGATTACCCCGGACAAGAAGGATATTTACATCACCATCAATGTCACTGAAGGCGCCAAATACACGGTGTCCAAAGTGACCGTGTCGGGCAATACGATCGTACCTCGTGCCGTCATCGAGAAGCTCGTTCAGATTAAACCGCACGATGCTTTCTCCCGGAAAGCGCTGACTGAAACCAGCAAACTGGTTGGCGAGCGCCTGGCCGAGGAAGGTTATGCCTTTGCCAATGTGAACGCGATCCCTGATCTGGACAAGGAGAAGCATGAAGTCGCGTTTAACTTCATGGTCGACCCGGGGCAGCGCGTCTATGTCCGCCGCATCAATATCGCAGGGAATACCAAGACGCGCGATGAAGTCATCCGCCGCGAATTCCGTCAGGTGGAAGGTGCCTGGTTTGATGTGACCAAAATCAAGAAATCCAAGCAACGGGTTGACCGCTTGAATTATTTCTCGGAAGTCAATGTGGAGACGCCGGCGGTGCAGGGTACGACGGATCAGATGGACGTCAATGCCTCTGTCAAAGAGAAATCCACCGGGAGCTTTACGGTGGGCGCCGGGATAAATCAGGGTGAAGGACTGGTGTTTACCGGCGGTGTCAGCCAGGCCAATCTGTTCGGCAGCGGGAATACCTTGTCCACCCAGCTCAATACCAGCAAGGTCAATCAGAATGTTTCGGTTTCTTATACCAACCCTTATTACACGGATGAGGGGATGAGCCGCGGTTTCGATATTTACAAGCGCAACGTCAATGCCACCACGATTGCGATCAGTCAATACACATCTGCTACTATGGGTGGCGGGGTGCGTTTCGGCGTGCCTATCGGCGAAGATCAGAGCGTGAGTTTTGGTGCTTCCGCCGAAAGAACCAGTATCGGCCTGACAACGCTGAGTCCGCCGCGTTACATTAACTACGTGAATACTTTTGGCTCTACCAATACCACGGTGCTGGGTACCGTAGGCTGGGGCAGCGACACCCGTGACAGTGCGATTTATACCACTTCAGGTATGGTGCAACACGCGTACACGGAAATTGCCTTGCCGGTCATGGATATGCGCTATTACAAGGTCAATTACGATAATCAGTGGTTCTACCCGCTGACGACCAGCTGGACCGCAATGACCAATGCGATGATTGGTTTCGGCGGCGGCTATGCCGGCAAGCCCATGCCATTCTTCAAGAATTTCTATGCGGGCGGCACAGGATCGGTACGCGGCTATCAGGCCAATTCATTGGGGCCTCGCGATGCGAGTAACCTGCCGTTAGGGGGTACGAGTCGCGTGGCCGGCAGTATGGAACTGATGACATCCATCCCGGGCGTCAAGGACAGATCGGTGCGTTTGAGTGGATTTGTGGATGCGGGTGCCGTCTATGGCCCGGGCGATTTGCCAGGTACGGCGGGTATACGTGCTTCGACTGGCGTTGCGCTCACCTGGTTATCGCCAATGGGGCCATTGAAGTTCAGTTATGGTGTGCCGCTTAACGGACAGACCGTGGATATGTTGCAAAAGTTTCAATTCACCATGGGCACGATGTTCTGAGATCTTGCAATTGCAAGGACAGGGAATACAGGCTGATAACGATGTACAGAGGAATGATGATGAAGACGATGGTAATGATGGTGCTGCTGTTGCTGGCTGCCGGATCGGCTTGTGCCGGGGATTTCAAAGTGGGCGTGGTCGATACCGAACGCGTGTTGCGTGAATCTGCCCCGGCGATGAAGGCCGAGAAGAAGATTGAAAAGGAGTTCTCGGGCAGAGATCAGGAAATCAAGAAAACCATGAAACAGACTAAAGACTTGCAGGCATTGCTGGAAAAGGATGCCTCCGGTTTGAGTGAGGCGGATCACCGCAATAAGGAGCGCGAGCTGAGCGCGCTGAACGTGAATCTGCAACGCATGCAGCGTGAATTCCGAGAGGACTTGAGTCTGCGTAAAAACGAGGAACTGGCGATTGTGCTGGAGCGTGCCAACAAGGCGATACAGTCGATTGCAGAAACCGAAAAATACGATCTTATCCTGCAAGAGGCAGTCTATCGCAACCCGAAGATCGATATCACCGATAAGGTGATTAAAAACCTTGCGCTGGACAAGGCTGACAGCAAGTAAACAATGATGTCTTATACACTGGCAGAAATTGCAGCGCGTTTTGGCGGGCGTGTGTTGGGCGATCCCGGGGTGAAAATAAGTCAAATTGCAACGCTGGAGCGTGCGCAACCGAACCAGATCAGCTTTTTGACCAACCGGAAGTATTACGCACAACTGGCCACTACCCGTGCCGGTGCGGTGATACTGGGCGAGGCCGACGCGGACGCGACGGATTTGCCGCGTATTATTTCAGCCAATCCTTACGCCTGTTTTGCGCGTATTTCAAATTTGCTCAATCCGCTGCCTGCAATTAAAGCGGGTGTTCATCCCGGTGCTGTCGTCAGCGCAACGGCACGGGTGGATGCTTCCGCCAGTATCGCCGCGATGGTAACGATAGGCGAGGGTGTCGAGATCGGCGCGCATTCGGTGATCGGCGAAGGGTGCTGTATCGGGGATAATGTGGTGATCGGTGAGGGTGTGCGCTTGTATCCGCGCGTGGTGATTTATCACGACTGCGTTATCGGCGACAACCTGATTGCGCATTCCGGTGTGGTGATCGGCTCGGATGGTTTCGGCATCGCACTGGACGAGGGGCGCTGGATCAAGATTCCGCAAATCGGCCGGGTAGTGATCGGCCGCGATGTGGAAATTGGTGCGAATACCACCATCGATCGCGGTGCGCTGGACGATACGGTGATCGAAGACGGCGTGAAACTGGATAATCAGATACAGATCGCACATAACGTACGCATCGGTGCGCACACTGCGATTGCCGGGTGTGTCGGGATTGCGGGCAGTACGACCATCGGAAAATACTGCCAGATCGGCGGCAGCGCGGGAATCCTGGGACATTTGAAGATTGCAGATCACGTGGTGATTTCATCGTTTACGCTGATCGGCAAGTCCATCCGCGAGGCGGGTTCGTATGCGGGGATTTACCCTTTCAGCAAGACGGACGACTGGAAGAAGAGCGCGGTTCATCTGCGTCACCTTGATGAAATGTCTAATAGAATCAAAGTGTTAGAGAAAATGTTGTCAAAACAGGAATCAATGAAAGGTAATGCAGAATGAGTAAGCAATCCGAGAAATCAGCGCACGCGATGGATATCCACGCAATCCTTGAAAGCTTGCCGCACCGTTACCCGTTTTTACTGGTTGACCGTGTGTTGTCGATCGAGCCGGGAAAAAACATCGTCGCGTTGAAAAATGTGACTATCAATGAGCCTTTCTTTCCCGGTCATTATCCTCATCATCCGGTGATGCCCGGCGTGTTGATTATCGAGGCAATGGCGCAAGTCGCTGCCTTGTTGTCCTTTCAAAGCATGGAAAAAAAGCCGGATGAAAAAACGGTGTATTACTTCGCCGGTATCGACGGCGCGCGCTTCAAACGCCCCGTGACTCCCGGCGATCAACTGATTTTCAAGGTCGAATTGACCCGCAGTATGCGCGGCGTGTATAAGTTCAAAGCTATTGCCGAAGTGGACGGACAACTGGCGGCTGAAGCTGAATTGATGTGCACGGTTAAAACGGTGGCTTAATGATTCATCCGACAGCCATTGTTCATCCCAATGCCCAACTCGCCGATGATGTCGAGGTCGGGGCGTATTCGATCATCGGCGAACATGTCGAAATTGGCGCAGCTACGGTAATCGGTCCGCATGTGGTGATCAACGGCCATACGCGCATCGGTCAGCAAAATCGAATTTTTCAGTTTTGTTCGCTGGGCGAAATCCCGCAGGACAAGAAATATGCGAATGAGCCGACGCGGCTGGAAATCGGCGATCACAATACCATACGCGAATTCTGCACCTTCAATCTCGGCACGGCTCAGGATGTTGGCGTGACGCGCGTTGGCAATCACAACTGGATCATGGCCTACGTGCATCTGGCGCACGATTGTCAGGTCGGCAATCACACCATTTTTGCCAATAATGCGCAGCTGGCCGGGCACGTTGAGGTCGGCGATTATGCGATTCTGGGCGGTTTCACCGTCGTGCATCAGTTCGTCCGTATCGGCGCGCACATCATCACCGGCATGGGGACGATCCTGTTGCAGGATGTGCCGCCCTATGTGCTGGTTTCGGGCAATCCCAGTTCACCGCATGGCATCAACAGCGAAGGACTGAAACGGCGCGGCTTTTCCAGTCAGTCTGTCATGGCGATCAAGCGTGCCTACAAGACGCTGTATAAATCGGGACTGAGCCTTAACGACGCCAAAAACACGATAGCTCAGCAACTGACGGAGCATGCCGAGCTGCAACCACTGGCTGATTTTCTGGCTAATTCAGAACGCGGCATCGTGCGCTAAGGTTCGTTCATGGTTCAGCAAAAAATTGTTATCGGTATCGTCGCGGGCGAAGCATCGGGCGACTTGCTTGCCAGTCATTTGATGGCGGCCTTGAAACAGGCGTGCCCTGAGGTGGAGTTCGTCGGTATCGGCGGGCCGAGGATGCAGTCTGTCGGCATGCAGGTGTTGTATCCGATGGAAAAGCTGGCGGTGTTCGGTTATGTCGAGGTGCTGCGCCATTATCGCGAAATAACCGGTATACGCGCTAAATTGCGTGCCTATTTTCTGGCTAACCGCCCGGCCTTGTTCATCGCGGTGGATGCACCGGATTTCAATCTTGATCTGGAACGCTCGCTTAAGCGGCGCGGCATCCCCGCCATTCATTACGTCAGCCCGTCGATCTGGGCATGGCGCGGTGAGCGGATCAAAAAAATCAGGCGGGCAGTGTCGCACATGCTGGCGCTGTTCCCGCATGAACCGAAGCTTTACCGGGATGCCGGCGTGCCGGTGGATTATGTCGGTCATCCGTTGGCCGATATGTTGCCGGATTGGCCTAACCGGGACCGGATGCGCGAGACGATGCGCATTCCGTTGCAAACTACCGTATTTGCATTTTTGCCAGGGAGCCGGCAGTCCGAGGTCAGGCAACTTGCGCGCTTGTATATTGAAACGGCCAGACTGATTTTGCAGCAATTGCCGGAAGCGCGCTTTCTGGTGCCCTTGGTTTCCCGCGAAACGCGGACGATCTTCGAACAGGCAATTTATGATTGCAATGCGGATGAGTTGCCGTTCTTTCTGCTGTTCGGCCATGCGCAGGACGCGATGATTGCGGCCGATATGGTGCTGGTGGCGTCCGGCACGGCGACGCTGGAATGCGCCTTGCTCAAACGTCCCATGGTTATCACCTATCGCCTGAATCCGATGACATGGCGGATGATGAAACGCAAAAGCTATCTGCCTTATTTCGGTTTGCCGAACATTCTGTGCGGACGATTTGTCGTGCCGGAAATTCTGCAAGACGATGCAACGCCTGAGAATCTGTCACAGGCTCTTCTCAATCTATTGAATGATCAGGATGCGGTATCGCAGCTCGAACATACCTTTACCGAATTACATCACACGTTGCGGCAGAACACCGCCGAGAAAGCGGCAGCGGCGATTCT
>JAPLQK010000044.1 GCA_026399735.1 Pseudomonadota bacterium | reverse complement strand
TACCTACGTATTTCATATAGAGCCAGGTATGTCGGACTTCTTTCGCAAGTGCGACAGACTTTTAGTGCCGTTTTAGCAAGGGTTGATAGCCCAGGCTGGATTTCAGATTCGCCGCGCTCAGACGTGCTTCTTCCAGGCTGGGGTAGGGACCCAGTTGGGTGCGCACCCAGCCGTCACTGGTAAATATACTGAAAGGCTTGTCAATATGTCCGAGTTTGACGCGCATGTCTGTCAAATAGCTCTCTGCTTCCCTTTGTGACTTGAACGCGGCAAGTTGCAGGTAATATACGCCTGCGTTGGATGTTTGCTGTGGTGTTTCGGCAAGTTTTCCGGCCTGTTGTTCCGCTGTGATTCGCCCGGATAAATCTCTGGCCAGTAAACGGGCCGTTTCGTGTCCTTGTGCCGAGGAGCGTTGCGCCCAGCGGTAAGCCTCAATGAAGTTCTGTTTCACCCCCTGACCATTGGCGTACATTACGGCAAGGTTAAATTGCGCCTGTATTTCACCCTGATCGGCGGCAAGGCGTGTCCATTTCGCCGCATCCTGTTCGTTTTTCAATACGCCCTGACCCGTTGCGCAGGCCACGCCGAGATTGAGTTGCGCCAGGGCAAGTCCCTGCACGGCGGCAAGGCGGTACCACTTTGCGGCCTCAGTGTGATCCTGAGATACACCTTGCCCGGTGTCGTACAGCATACCCAGATTGAACTGTGCCTGAGGCAGGCCCTGGCGTGCGGCAAGGCGGAACCATTTCTCGCTTTCTGCATAGTCTTGCTCGACTTCCCGGCCCTTGAAAAAGATGCCTCCCATCTTCAATTGGGCATCCGCATCGCCCGCCGCCGCGCGGGCGCGCAATTCCCGCAGCGCCGTGTTGATCTGAGCGGTGGCGGCCAGATCCTGTTCAAAATCTGCACGGGCCGCAGACGTTGTCAGCGTAAGCAGGATGACGAATGAGAGAAAAGCTTTGATCATGATTAAAATCCCGTGCGATGCTGCAAAACTTCATGTAGAGAATTAATCGTTCATGGTGAAGGCGTGCCTTCCTTGACGACGCTGACCGCATGTTCTGCGGCGATCAGCCAGCGGTTATTGATCTTAACCATCTGTAGCGTTTTTTCCTGTTGATCGTGATAATTATCAGAATGATACATCTGCGTGAACGAGACTGACGCATGACCTTCGTCCTGTATGCTGAGATTCATGTTGTGTAAGCTAACATCAATTGCTTTGGGTTTGCCAATACGCTCACTGCGCTGTTTTTTCCATGCCTCATGGCTCATCCCTTCCGGCTTAAAATCCGGGGTGTATGCATCCAGATATTCATGAGCACGTTTACCCGACCAGGCCATGGCCCATTCATTGACACAACGTATCAGCGCAGCTTCTGTTGATTCGGCGGGTTCAGGTTTGAGTGGTGAGCTTGCTGCCGGTACAGGCAGGGCTGACTGCATGGCAAGGCTGCGTTGTTCGGGCGTCATGCGCCGGGCCAGATCACGCATCAAGGCGTGTGCCAGTTCGTGTCCCCGCGCTGCGGCAAGAGAGGCCCAGCGGTAGGATTCAGCCAGGTTCTGTTCCACCCCCTGACCATTTGCGTACATCACGCCCAGATTGAATTGCGCCTGTGCTTCTCCCTGCCCGGCGGCAAGGCGAAACCACTTTACCGCCTCGGCCTCATTTCTGGGCACGCCCTGGCCTGTCGCATACGCCACACCGAGATTGAGCTGCGCTACTGCAAGTGAGCGAAGTGCTGCGAGGCGATACCAGGACACAGCGGTCGCGTAATTCTGTGCCACCCCCTGGCCATTTGTATACATCATGCCGAGGTTGAATTGCGCCTGTACCTGTCCCTGATTCGCTGCCAGCCGGAACCATTTTGCAGCTTCCGCGTAGTCCGGACCGAGCGGTTCCCCCTTGAAATAGATGCCGCCCATATTCAATTGGGCATCTGCATTCCCGGCTTTCGCTCTGGCGTGAAGTTCACGCAAGGCAGGCGTGTTATCCTCCTTGCGGGTGGACAAAGCGGCATCAGAATCTGCGCGGGCTGCCGTGATGGTGAAAGCCAGCAGCACCAGGCATGAAAACAAGATCTTGATCATGATTTTCAATGCAGATATAAAAATATGGATCGGATTATTCGTAGTACGGAGTGTACCAATAAATACAATCCGCTATCTGTTTTCGGGTTATTCGTTACAATCAACAAATCTATTATGTCTTGCCAGAAAAATGTCGACCTCAAAACTGATGCCTGCCGAGCTTTGCCTTAGTATCGATTCAGACACGTTTGGATTTTCAACGACCGCCGAATTGCTCTCGTGTACGCTGCCGTGGATTGGTCAGGAACGTGCAGAGATGGCTGCGCGTTTTGGTCTGTCCATGGAACAGCCGGATTACAATTTGCTGGTGCTGGGCGAGATTGGCAGCGGTCGTTCGTCGTTGCTCAAACAGGCGATGCAAACAACAGCTGCCGCCCGACAGGTGCCGCCAGACCTGTGCTATCTGCACAACTTCGATGTGCCGGAACGTCCGCGTGCGTTGCGTCTGCCGGCAGGACAGGGGCGTCTGCTGCGTCAACTCATGATACAGATGACGAAAATATTGCAGACGGAAATCCCCCGACATTTGAGCGGACAGTATTTCAAAACTGAAAGTGAACGTATCGAAAATGCCTACAAGGCCGATGAAGCGCGCGCTTACGCCTCACTGGATGCGTTTGCCGAAGCACACCATTTTGTCCTTCACCGCGAATCCGGTCACTTGGTGTTTACGCTGATGGGTGAAAAAAGACATGCGATCACCGAACATGAAGTGTATGCGCTGCCCAAGGAACGCAGGGCGGAAATCGACCAGGCAGAACAGGAACTGCGTGCTGAAATCACCCGTTTTCTGGATAAGACAAGGCCGATGGAAAAGGCTATGAATGAGTCTCTGGCCGCGCTGCGGCGCCAGCTGGCGAAGCCGCTGCTGGATCGCGAATTGCAGGAAATCAGAAGCCGTTTGAAAAAACAGATCAAGGACTCCATCAAGCTGGGCAGCTATCTTGAACGGCTGGCGCAGGATGTGCTTGAAAACATTGAGTTATTTGAGGCTGTCGATGCGGATGAGGACGCAAGACTGGAAGAGCTGAGCCAGGTGTTATCCCGTTATCGGGTCAACCTGGTGGTGGACAACGACAGTCTGGCGGGTGCACCGGTGATCATCGAGGATAATCCGCTGTTCCGTTCGCTGTTCGGCAGCATCGAATATCAGACCGAGAACGATGTACTGGCAACGGATTTTACCCGTATCCGCGCGGGCAGTCTGCTCCGTGCGCATGGCGGATTTTTGATGCTGCATTTGCGTGATTTGCTGGCCGATCCGCTGGTATGGGAGAAGTTGCGGCGTTTTCTGCGCAGCGGCAGATTGCAGATCGAAGAGCCGGGTACCGCTTTTGCGCCGATTGCGGCTGTTTCGCTGGAACCTGAAGCGGTGGATATCGACGTCAAGATCATCATGATCGCATCCCGCGAAGAATATTATGAGTTGCAGGAAGGCGATCCGGAATTTGCGCGCCGTTTCAGGATAAAAGTGGATTTTGCCGAGAGCTTTGCATCCGGCGATGAAACCCGTCGCGCTTTCGCCATTTTTGTTGCACACAGTTGCCGCAATCTGGGTTTGTCGCAATTTTCGGCCGGTGCTGTTGTGCGCCTGCTGGAGGATGCGCATCGTGAAGTGGACGACCAGTCACGGCAAAGTGCCAATTTTGCACGTGCAGAGGCGCTGATCATGGAAAGTGCAGCGCTGTGTCGGGCAGGGACCGTTGAAGCTGCAGACGTCGAAGCGGCGATTGCGGCAAGAACAAGGCGTCACGATTATCCGGCTCAGCGTATGCTGGAATCGATTACCGACGGTGAAGTGCTGATCAGCGTGCAGGGCGAAAAGACCGGGCAGCTCAACGGACTGACTGTGATGGATCTGGGGGATCATCGTTTCGGTTTTCCGGTGCGGGTCACCGCGCGCACCTATGCCGGTAACGATGGTTTGCTCAACATCGAGCGCGAAGTGGAGATGTCAGGCCCTATCCACGATAAAGGTGTGTTCATTCTGCACAACTACCTGTCTGCGCTGTTTGTGCACATCGCACCGTTGGCGCTGAACGCCTCTGTTGTGTTTGAGCAGGAGTATTTCGGCGTTGAGGGGGATTCTGCTTCCTGCGCCGAATTGTACGTCTTGCTGTCCTCGCTGTCAGGTTTGCCGCTCAAACAGGGCATTGCCGTGACTGGTGCTGTCAATCAGCACGGCGAAGTTTTGCCTGTGGGCGGCGTGAACGAAAAAATTGAGGGTTACTTTCGCGTCTGCGAAACGGCGGGTCTGGACGGCAGCCAGGGTGTGCTGATTCCTTCCCGCAACCGTCGCCATCTGATGCTGGATCGCCGGGTGATCAACGCCGTGGAACAGGGTTTGTTTCATATTTATTCCGCAACGCATGTCAGCGAAGGGATGGAGTTGCTGATGGGGCTGCCGGCAGGTACTGCTGACGGGGATGGCGACTATCCTCACGGCAGCGTATTGGGCCGCGCCCAGAAAACCTTGCAGTCTTATCGTCGCGCCTGTCTGGCGTCTGAACACCCGAAAGCGGGACGCAAGCATTTGCGCTGAATCGGGGGAGCTGCCCTGAACAGCGCTATTTGTTTGGCCGGTTTTCCTTGGCGAGTTCGGCGCGGAGCGCCTCGATTTTCCCATGCAAATCATCCGCGTCTCCATAATCCAGAAAACGCTTATAGCGTGAATGCATACTGATTATCGGGTCAGAATCTTGATGCCGTAATCAGCGATTGTCCCATTTTTGAAAAATTACTTGAATATGCGTTGGGAAAGATTTAAGGAATCGTTAAATAATAAGATGGACTTTTGTACATCGTCAGCAGGAGTACCGTTAATCCTTGACAAAGCTTTTCATCCACGAAAAGCACGAAATTCACGAAATAAATCAACATCTTAGTTTTGTTCAATTACTCACCAATTCGGTGACGTGCGAAGTTCATGTATGCATTTGAATTTGTTCGAGTTTTTTGCGAGCATCTGCTGCGCAGATTGCCTGCTAGAACCGTTTCGTGTCTTTCGTGGACAACTGCCGTTTTTAAGTTAATCACAAATTTCAGTTAGCCGACAGGCTCCTAATACGCCGCAATCCCCACTTCGTATAAGCCGCCGATGACGACATACTCTTCTTCGCCCTTGAGCATGTCAGGCAGCAGGCGTGTGTAATAGAAAATCTTGGATAAGGGTACGCGGGCGGTCAGCAGGTAGTCGCCGAACTCATCGGCGCGCTCGCGGTTCGCTGTGAACGAGCTCAAACTGTTGAGCAAGACTACCCTGCGCTTGTCATCCCGTTCTGCTACCGTTTCATGTTCGTCTACGCGGTTGACCCCGCGGTACAGGGTGAAGTGGGATTGCCCTGGATGTTGGCGTGCCAGTTCGTACTGACAATAGGTATAGAGCAGGTCGAGCTGCGACTCCAGCGCGTTGGTGCCATACAGGCCGGAGGAGCGCATTTCAAGATAGTTACGATAGGTGTCATCAGAAAAATCCCTGATCGGATTGACATGATGGCGTTGCAGCAAACCGAAACGCGACTCCACCCAGCCTTTAAGTACGGCCGCTTCGCGACTGCCCGAATCGAATGACCAGCCGCGCACCATTTTCAGATAATTGGATTTGGCGCGATTGCGTGTCGTACTCACTGAGTAGCCTGCCTCTTCCAGACAATTCAGGCTGAAGGCGGCATTCATGTGTTGCATGAACGCCTGCGCGCGCTCAGGCGCATCACCCAGCCGGTCAAGCAACTCAAACAGGCCGCGATGAAATTGCGCAACGCCATCAAGCAGCAACGGCACGGGATGCTGCTGGTAAGTGAGGCTACCCAGAATGACGGCCGGCAAATTACAACGATTGATAATCAGGTGCGCATTACGCGGCAATGTTGTCGCGACCCCTACAAAGTCTGATGGATTGTTGTGTCCTGAATAAGCCAAATCAGCTTGATCTGTATTAATTATCTCTTTCATTTCAGGTTGTTATGAATTTTTTATGCTCTGGCACGGAGTTTGCGACTGTAGGGATGCGAGCGGTAGTTTTTCAATCGCATCTTAAATTCTGAAACACTTAGGAGATTAACATGGCTCTGCGTCAATGCGCAATTTATGGAAAAGGCGGCATCGGTAAATCGACCACTACTCAAAACCTGGTAGCGGCTCTTGCTGAATCCGGCAAGAAAGTAATGATCGTCGGCTGCGATCCAAAAGCGGATTCAACTCGTTTGATTCTGCACTCGAAAGCACAAAACTCCGTGATGGAACTGGCGGCAGAAGCCGGCAGCGTCGAGGATCTCGAACTGGAAGATGTATTGTCAGTCGGTTACGGCGGCATCAAGTGTGTTGAATCCGGTGGCCCTGAGCCTGGCGTCGGTTGCGCCGGTCGCGGTGTAATTACCGCCATCAACTTTCTCGAAGAAGAAGGCGCATATGACGATGAACTCGATTTCGTGTTCTACGACGTGCTGGGTGACGTGGTGTGCGGTGGTTTCGCGATGCCGATTCGTGAAAACAAGGCTCAGGAAATCTACATCGTTTGCTCCGGTGAAATGATGGCGATGTATGCCGCCAACAACATCGCCAAGGGTATCGTGAAATATGCGAACTCCGGCAGTGTGCGTCTGGCAGGGCTGATCTGCAACAGTCGTCAAACCGACCGTGAAGATGAGTTGATCGAAGCGCTGGCTCGTATGCTGGGTACGCAAATGATTCACTTCATTCCGCGCGCAAACTCAGTGCAGCATGCTGAGATCCGCCGTATGACCGTGATCGAATACGATCCTACCAATCCACAAGCGGATGAGTATCGTCAACTGGCGAGCAAGATTGTGAACAACAAGAAATTTGTTATTCCAACTCCGATCACCATGGATGAGCTGGAAGCACTGTTGATGGAATTCGGCATTATGGAAGTCGAAGATACCTCCATCATCGGCAAAAAGGCTGCAGAACTCGCTGCCTGATTAAAGAGTTAAGCGTGACGGGCTGTTTTTGAATTGGGTATGGCCCGTCATTCTTACCGAGACTAACCCTGATGGACTCCACATATTGGTGGGTCATTAAAGGAGAACGGAATGTCTGCATTAACGCGTGAAGAAACTGAAGCACTGATACAGGAAGTGCTGGAGGTTTATCCGGAAAAAGCCAGGAAAGATCGCGAAAAGCATCTCGCAGTGAACGATCAATCCATCGAACAATCCAAAAAATGCATCACCTCCAATCGCAAATCATTGCCTGGTGTGATGACGGTGCGTGGCTGTGCCTACGCCGGTTCCAAGGGCGTAGTGTGGGGCCCGATCAAGGACATGATCCACATTTCCCACGGCCCGGTTGGCTGTGGTCAATATTCCCGCGCCGGTCGTCGTAACTATTACGTTGGTACGACCGGTATCAATACTTTCGGTACCATGAACTTCACTTCCGATTTTCAGGAAAAAGACATCGTATTCGGCGGCGACAAGAAGCTGGCCAAACTGATTACCGAAATTGAACTGTTGTTCCCGCTGAACAAAGGTATTTCGGTACAGTCTGAGTGTCCGATCGGCCTGATCGGAGATGACATCGAAGCGGTGTCCAAGAAAGCCGCCAAGGAAATCGACAAGCCGGTTGTGCCGGTTCGTTGTGAAGGATTCCGCGGTGTGTCGCAATCGTTGGGTCACCATATCGCCAACGACGCGATTCGTGACTGGGTATTGCCACGCCGCGATACCCAGGAATTCGCAGGTACACCTTACGATGTGGCCGTCATCGGCGATTACAACATTGGCGGCGATGCCTGGTCTTCCCGTATTTTGCTCGAAGAAATGGGTCTGCGCGTAATTGCACAGTGGTCAGGGGATGGCACCATTGCCGAGATGGAAATGACGCCGAATGCCAAGCTAAATCTGATCCACTGTTACCGTTCGATGAATTACATCGCGCGTCACATGGAAGAAAAGTACAGCATTCCCTGGATGGAATACAACTTTTTTGGCCCTACCAAAGTCGCTGAATCGTTGCGTGCCATTGCCGCGCACTTCGATGACAAAATCAAGGAAGGCGCTGAACGCGTAATTGCCAAGTATCAGGCGATGATGGATGAAATCATCGCCAAGTACAAGCCACGCCTGCAGGGCAAGCGCGTGATGCTGTATGTCGGGGGCTTGCGTCCGCGTCACGTGATCGGGGCTTATGAAGATCTGGGTATGGAGGTTGTCGGTACCGGCTATGAATTTGGTCATAACGACGACTACGACCGCACCATCAAGGATATGGGCAACGCCACCTTGATTTACGACGATGTGACCGGCTTCGAATTTGAAGAGTTCGTGAAACGCGTCAAGCCTGATCTGATCGGTTCCGGCATCAAGGAAAAGTACATCTTCCAGAAAATGGGTGTGCCGTTCCGTCAGATGCACTCCTGGGATTATTCCGGCCCGTACCACGGTTATGACGGTTTTGCCATTTTCGCCCGCGATATGGATATGACCATCAACAACCCGTGCTGGGGCAAGATGATTGCGCCATGGTTGAAACCGGCTGAAGCAGAAACGCTGAAGGCGGCCGCTTAAGTAGTTCGGGGACGGCAGTACGCTGTCGTCCAACAAATAATCTATGCCGGCATCTGCAGATAAGCAGTGCGGCTAAGGAGATAAAAATGCAACAAGTTGACAATATCAAGCCTTGTTATCCGCTGTTTCGCGATGATGACTACAAGGAGTCCTTGGGCAACAAAAAAGAGCAGTTTGAAGAATCTCATCCGGCAGATAAGATTCAGGAAACGTTTATCTGGACGACTACGGCCGAATATCGCGATCTGAACTTCAAACGCGAAGCACTCACCGTCAATCCGGCCAAGGCTTGCCAGCCGCTGGGCGCGGTGTTGTGCGCACTGGGATTTGAAAAGACGCTGCCTTATGTGCATGGTTCGCAAGGCTGTGTGGCTTACTTCCGCACCTACTTCAACCGTCATTTCAAGGAACCGATTTCCTGTGTTTCTGATTCCATGACGGAAGATGCCGCGGTGTTCGGCGGTCAGAAGAACATGATAGACGGTCTGGAAAATGCCCGTGCATTGTACAAGCCTGACATGATCGCGGTGTCCACTACCTGTATGGCGGAAGTGATCGGCGATGACTTGAATGCCTTCATCCTGAACACCAAGAAGGCCGGTAATATCCCGAACGAGTTTCCGACACCTTATGCGCACACACCGTCGTTTGTGGGTTCGCATGTTACAGGCTGGGACAATATGTTCGAAGGCGTGATGCGTTACTTCACGCTGAACACCATGGAAGGCAAGGCACCTGGCCAAAACGGCAAGATCAATATCGTTCCCGGCTTTGAAACCTATTTGGGAAATTATCGTGTGATGCACCGCATGCTCGATGAAATGGGCGTCGCACATACCATGCTCTCCGATCCGACCGAAGTGCTGGATACGCCGGCTGACGGCCAGTTCCGCATGTATGCAGGCGGCACTACGCAAGACGAAGTCAAGGATGCACCGAACGCGACCAACACTTTTCTGTTGCAACCGTTGCAACTGGACAAAACCAGGAAATATGTTGAAGGCACCTGGCATCATGAAGTGCCGAAGCTGAATATTCCGATGGGTTTGGAGTGGACGGACGAATGGCTGATGAAAGTCTCCGAAGTCACCGGTAAGGCTATTCCGGCTTCACTGGTCAAGGAACGCGGCCGTCTGGTGGACATGATCACCGATAGTCATACCTGGCTGCACGGTAAGAAATTCGGCCTGTATGGCGATCCTGACTTCGTGATGGGTATGGCCAAGTTCCTGACAGAACTGGGTGCGGAACCGACTCATATCCTGTGCAACAACGGCAGCAAAAAGTGGAACAAGGCGATGCGCGCAGTGATGGATGAAACGCCTTATGGCAAGGATGCCAAACTGTATCCGGGTGCCGACTTGTGGCATTTCCGTTCGCTGATGTTCACCGAGAAGCCTGATTTCATGATCGGCAATTCCTACGGCAAGTTCATCCAGCGTGACACTTTGCACAAGGGACCCGAGTTCGAAGTGCCGCTGATCCGCATCGGTTTTCCGATCTTCGATCGTCATCACCTGCATCGTGCAACGACGCTGGGCTATGAAGGCGCGATGCAGATGCTCACCACGCTGGTGAACGCGGTACTGGAAAAATTGGACGAGGATACTCGCGGCATGGGTACCACGGACTACAACTACGACCTGGTGCGCTAAAGGCAGGGAAGGGAATGTTTGGGAAGGGAGAAGGGCGACCGCAAGCGGTCTAAAGGGAGAAGGGGAAAAGCGGATTTGGTTTTACCCTTGAGCGCCGCAGGCGCGATCCCTTTCCTCTTTCCCCTTCCCGGACTTTTCCTTCACTTGCGACGAAGGAGCATTAAATGGCCAACATCATGATTCAGCGCAGTGCCAAAGGCGATTACGTGTTTTACCTGCCCAAGCGCGATCTCGAAGACGCTATCGTTTCGATGGAGTTCGATACCCCGGAAAAGTGGGGCGGCGAGATCAGACTTAACAACGGCGGCAGTTATTACATAGAACCGCAAAAAGCACCTGCGAAGTTGCCGATTTCCCTGCGTGCCAGGCGTCTGGATGCGGCTGAGTAGTAAAACCGGGAAGGGTTAAGGGAAAAGGGGGAAGGGGAAAAACGGATTTGGTTTTACCCTTGAGCGCCGCAGGTGCGATCCCTTCACTCTTATCACTTCCCATATATTAGGAGAACTATCATGGCAATGAAAATTGATACGAATCTGTGCACCTCTTGTGGTGATTGCGAACCGGAATGTCCTACCGATTCGATTAAAACCAGAAAAGGCATCACTAAAATCGATGCGGAATCCTGCACGGAGTGTGTGGGTGAATACACCAAACCAAAATGCGTGGAACTCTGTCCGATCAAGGGTTGTATCGTACAGGCTTAACAACAGGGAAGTATTACTGTAAGGGTAAAGGGGGAAGGGATCGCTCCTTCGTCGCTCAAGGGTAAGGCCAGTCACAGGCTTTTACCCTTCTCCCTTCTCCCTTCTCTCTTCCCCCTTAACAAAAAGGATTCCACCATGAATAACGGCATTATCACTAAAGCTGCCGCCTTGCGCATTGCACTGGCCGCTCGCACCTTGCCTGAAGTGAATATGGCGGGACTGGTCGCGAAACTGGGCGAACACCTCGGTCTGCCTGTTACGGAAGACAAGCTTTCCAAAATGACGGTAGCAGATCTGAAACTCATCCTGTCAGGAGAGGAAACGGTTGAGCCGGATGTCGATGAAGCCACGATCAAGCTGGCAGTGCGCCAATTCTGGGGCGAATCCGGAGATGCATCCGATTTGCCTGATTTTGATGCCTATACCGACGGCGACTTACCCGGCAGTTTGCGTGTGGCGGTTGCCTCAAACACCGATGAGAATCTGGACGGGCACTTCGGTTCCTGCCCGCGCTTTCTCGTCTATCAGGTCGGGCGCAATGACATTCGACTGATCGATGCACGCTCCACGCTGATTACCGATGATGCCGAAGACAAGAATGTGGCGCGTGCTGAATTGATCAACGACTGTCAGATTGTCTATGTGCAATCCATCGGCGGCCCGGCAGCGGCCAAGGCGGTGCGAGCCAATGTGCACCCGGTGAAAATTCCGGAAGGCGGCTCTGCGCGTGACACCCTGGCTCGATTACAAACGGTACTCGATGCGCCTCCGCCCTGGTTGGCCAGGATACTCGGCGTGGAGGCAAAATCGCTGAGCAGGTTTGCCGAATTGGAAGAAGACTGAGGCCATGATCATCCCTGAAACACTGGATATGATCGCCAAGGTGGCCGCTTCATTCGAAGAATTGAACGAAGCGGCATTGGGAATCCTGAAAATAAGATGGCCGGAGCTGCGCTTCACCCTGTGCAGCGATGATGATATGCCGGCACGTCTGCCGCCCGCGTTGCAGCGCGAACGGTTTAATTTGTATCTGGTGGGCGGGGGCGAACACTGCCTGAGTCTGACGGATGACCCGTTGCAGGCCATCGGCGTCGTGCTGGCGTCCGTGGATGCTGAGTAACATCCACCTGGATTCACTCTAAAAGCGCAGCGTATATGTCAGGATTTATAAAATGGCGCGAAAGGCCTGGTCGCCGTTTTATTTTTTATTCTATGAAGATTTGCTGATGTAAATTGACTTGCCGGAAAGCTGTCATATGTGACATGGAAAAAACGAGACTGACCAGACCGTCAAGGTCTAACAACTGATCGACAGCTTTACTGCTGAAAGCGGAAGCTCAACGTAGCGTTGAGTATCAGCCAACGGTACGCGAAATTATAAAAGAAATCAGTGGCATGGATTGTGTGCTCGGTAACTTGTCTAAATGTTGACCAGTAAATAGGCGCCACTGAATGCGATCGCGTAACCTGACCATTTTGACACCGCCGTATTGCGCATACCAAGCCAGATACCGGTCAGATGCAGCGTTGCCGTGGCAACGAGAAATCCCAGCGCATAAGTTAAAGGTGAAGCCGAGTAGGGCAGTTCGAGGCCGTGCGCATAGCCATGCAGCAGGCCGAACAGTGCAGTCACTGCCACGCTGAGCATCACGGAGAGTCGCAGCGACAATGCGATGAACAGGCCCAGCGCCAGCACCGAGGCGGCAATGCCGGCCTCGACCAGCGGTAGTGACTGCCACAGTGTGGCCATGCCTGCGCCGATTGCCAGCATGCTCATGAACGTGACGGGCAACAACCATACTTTGCGCCCGCCAGCTTGGGCTGCCCAGATGCCGACTGCGATCATCGCGAGCAGATGATCCGCTCCTGAAAACGGATGCATCAGCCCGGCTGCCAGATTTGAGACGTCGTGCCCGGGGTGGGCGAGGGCGGTACTGCTGGTCGCTGCCAGCAGCAGTGTGATCAGAATCTTCGAACTGCGCATTACTTTTCTCCTTGGTGATTTACTTGATTTTCACGTTGACCAGTTCTTCTCCAGCAGTATCAGTCACATGCACCGCACAGGCGATACAGGGATCGAAGCTGTGGATGGTACGCAAAATTTCGATCGGCTGTTTCGGATCATACAAGGTGTGGCCCTTCAGCGCAGCCTCGTAAGGGCCCGCCTGACCCTGCGCATCGCGCGGGCCGGCATTCCAGGTCGATGGCACAACCGCTTGATAATTATCGATTTTTTTATCCTTAATCACGACCCAGTGTGCAAGTGCGCCGCGCGGCGCTTCCGTGAAGCCCACTCCTTTGGCAAGTTGCGGCCAACTCGACGGATCCCACAGCTTGTCGTTGTGCGTCTTTACATCGCCGGCTTTGATGTTGGCGATCAGATGATCGTACCAGTTTTGCATGGCATCCGCGAAGATTTTGGTCTCCAGCGTGCGTGCTGCAGTACGCCCCAGCGTCGAATAGAGCGCGGTCACCGGCAAATCGAGTTTTTTCAAGGTCATGCCCACCAGTTCGCGGGTTTGCTCATGACCCTTGGCATACAGCATCAGTATGCGCGCCAGCGGGCCTACTTCCATCGGTTTTCCCTGCCAGCGCGGCGATTTGATCCAGGAATAGGACGCATCGGCATCGAGATTGGCGTAGGGCGGCTTTGGCCCGGTGTAATTCAACGCCGTCTCGCCTTTGTACGGGTGCAGACCTTTATCCTTGCCTTCGCTGTAGTCATACCAGGAATGCGAGACGAATTCCTGAATCTGATTTTCGGCTTGCAGATCGACCGGATGGATATTGGACAGATCACGGTTAAGGATCACGCCGGACGGAATCAGGAACGATGCCGGATCGCTCATGCCTTGTTCCGGGAAGTCGCCATAGGTCATGAAGTTGCCGACCCCTTCGCCCTGCGTGCTCCAGTCCTTGTAGTAGCCGGCGATCGCCAGCGTGTCGGGCAGATACACCTGAACAACGAAGTCGCGCATTTGCCGGATGATATTCTGTACGGTTTCCAGCCCTGTCATGTTGAGCGAGGTGGCCGCTGTGCCGCCGTGAAAGTGCGGCCCGTGACCTTCATGCTGAGGATGCACACTGATCGCGCAGGGTACGCCGCCGACCAGAAAGTTGGGGTGCGGATTCTTGCCGCCGAAAATGGTTTGCAGTTTGACCACATCGCGCTGCCAGGCCAGCGCATCGAGGTAATGCGCGACCGCCATCAGGTTGGCCTCCGGCGGCAGCTTGTAGGCGGGATGTCCCCAGTAGCCGTTGGCGAAAATGCCCAGTTGCCCGCCTTCGATAAACGTTTTGATGCGTTTTTGCACATCGGCGAAATAACCCGGGGAAGATTTCGGATAGGACGGGCTGACGGTTTGTGCCAGCGTCGAGGTGGCCTTCGGGTCGGCTTTCAGTGCAGACACCACATCCACCCAGTCCAGCGCGTGCAGGTGATAGAAGTGCATCACATGATCGTGCACGAATTGCGCGGCGATCATCAGGTTGCGGATCAGCTGCGCATTGGGCGGCACTTCGTATTTCAGCGCATTTTCTACCGCACGTACCGAGGCGATGCCGTGCACCAGCGTGCATACGCCGCAGATGCGCTGCGCAAATGCCCAGGCGTCACGCGGGTCGCGGCCTCTTAAGATGATTTCGATGCCGCGCACCATGGTGCCGGCACTGGACGCGCGGGTGATGCGATTTTCGGCATCGGTCTCCGCCTCAATGCGCAAATGGCCTTCGATGCGCGTCACGGGGTCGACGACGACTCTGCGCGTAATATTCTGATTCATAATGAATTTTCCTAATCTATATGTTGAGCGAGCAACTCAGTCAGGCCGATCACGTCGATCTTCATCTGGTAATGTTCAAGCGCTTCTTCCAGCACGATGCGGCAATTGGCGCAGGCGGTGACCAGCGTCTTCGCACCGGTCTCCTCCAGTTGCGCCTTTTTGACTCTGAATGCGGCAAAACGCAACGCCTCTGCTTCATCTATCGTGCTCACGCCGCCCCCGCCGCCACAGCACCAGTTCATCTTGCCGCTATCACGGGTTTCGACGTAGTTGCTCGCCACCATCTTCAGCAGGTTGCGCGGCTGATCGAGTACGCCGCCGCGCCGCACCAGCTGGCAGGGATCGTGGAAGGTGAGCTGTGCGTCCTCGAAGCCTGATGTTTTGAGCAGACCTTCGAGGCGAAAAATATCCAGCACTTCCAGTATGTGCAGCACGTCAAAAGTGTAGGGGCGGCCGATCAGGTTGGGTCCATCCCAGCGCAGTGCGGTATAGGCATGCCCGCATTCGGGGCTGATCACGGTTTTGACCCTGAGTTTTTCCGCGCCGTCGACGATGCGCCCGACAAGCACTTTTGCGATATCGGAGACGCCGATCTGAACGCCGCTGTTGGTGGCCTCGAAAGCCTCGGAACACAGCGTCCAGCTTTTGCCGGCCTGCTTCATGATTTTTGAGACAGCTCCCAGATATTCTGGGAAGTTGATGATCTCCATTGACGACATCAGCACCATGTATTCCGCCCCGGTCACATCCAGCGGAATCTCGATGCCGGTATCGGCCTGCACGTGTTTTATCTGCGCCATCAACGCCGGCAGACGAACACCCATCGGGCTGCCGGTTTCAAGCGAGCGTCTGGATGCGTCGACCAGACCATCGGGCGCATGCCCTGCAACCGCCATGCCTTCGCGCAGACGGCGCACCATGTAAACGATGTCGTTGCCCACCGGGCAGGCCATCGAACAACGTCCGCACAGCGTGCAGCTGTCATAGACCAGCGGTTGCCAAATTTCCAGTTCCTGATCGGTGACCGGTTTGGATAACCCCAGCATTTTCGCAAGCCTGCCTGTCAGTGTGTATTCCTGCTGATATACGCGGCGCAGCGGTTCCAGTTTGTAGATCGGTGTGTACTTCGGGTCGCCGGTCTCGGTGTAGAACAGACAGGCTTCGGCGCACAGGCCGCAATGCACGCAGCTGCTGAAGAAACTGGCGACAGGGGCGTCGATGACTTCCATCAGAACGCTGAGTCCTTTTTGCAGCGAGGCACTCATGACGGCACGCCTTTATGTCCGTTGATATCGCCGTTGTACCAGCGCGATATCCATAAGGTGAATGCGTGCATCAGCTTGGTAAAAGGCAGGAAAATCAGCAGCAGTTCGACGCTTGAAATGTGCAGCGCCAGCATCGTGGTGTAGGACAGCAGCAGATGACGGCTTGCCAGATAGCCGGTCAGCAGCGGCAGGAAGGTCAGCGCCCAGGCTGCATAGTCTTCGAAAGTGGAGAGAAAACGCTTGACCGGATTATTGATGCGATCGACCAGTACCAGCAACATGGCCGCCAGCGTGAGGACCGCAGTTGCATCGATAAACTGCGAGGGCAGGCCTTGCCACGAAAGGGCGGTCAGCGATTGCATCAACATGATGTGGGGCGCGAACAGCAACACCACGATGAATAAACCGGTATGGAATACGTAGCCCGCCAGATAACTTGCGGATGCGCGTATGAACATGCCGGGAGCCGGCAAGGAGCGGCGAAACAGCGTGTGCAGCCCGGAGGCGGCCGCACGATGGCGTGGAACGGACAGATCCGGCTTGCGCCCCAGCGTGTAGATTTCAATCAACCGCCAGAGTGTGCCCAGCACAAAGATGCCGGTGGCGATACTCAGGCCCGTGCTGCGTACCCAGGTCAGTAACAGAACTTCGTTCATATCATTCTTTCAGGTCGGCGATCGTGGCCGTCCGATGTGCCGATTGCGCGGCCTGTTTTTTGGCGCGGTTGGCGACGGAGACGGCAGCGCCGACGGCAACTCCTGCCACGGCTGCTGCCGTGCCCAGTTTCAGTGCGCCGGCCGGCATCGACAGTGCACTGTAGAAACTGCCTGCGTCCCAGAAGTTAGGTTCCGAACAGCCGAGACAGCCGTGTCCAGACTCAATCGGAAAGCTGGTGCCGCCATTCCATTTGGTCGTGGCGCATGCGTTGTGTGTCGTCGGTCCCTTGCAGCCTAATTCAAACAGACACCAGCCGTTGCGCGCGCCTTCATCGTCGAATGTTTTTGCGAATTTACCCTGATCGTAGAAAGGCCTGCGATAGCAGCGGTCGTGTATGGTTTCGCCGTAAAAAGACTTTGGGCGTCCCAGATCATCCAGTTCAGGCAGTTCGCCGAACGTCAGATAGTGCGCAAGCACGCCGGTGATCACGGCAGGGATCGGCGGGCAGCCGGAAATGTTGACGATGGCTTTATCCTTGATGATGTCGGATACCGCCACCGCACCGGTCGGATTCGGTTTCGCATTGGGGATACCGCCGAACGAGGCACAGGTGCCGACCGCGATGATCGCTGCTGCGCCTTTGGCCACTTCTTGCAACAGGTCAAGGTTGGTTCGTCCTGCGATGGTCGAATAAATGCCGCCATCCTTGATCGGAATTGCACCGTCAACCACCAGCAGATATTTTCCGTAAGCATTGTGCATCGCATCTTCGCGCGATTTTTCAGCACTAAAGCCTGCCGCCGCTTGCAGCGTGTGATGATAATCGAGTGAAATCATCTCGAAAATCAGGCTCTCCAGCGTTGGCGAATAGGAACGCGTCAGCGATTCGGTACAGGCGGTACATTCCTGAAATGACAGCCAGATGACCGACGGTCGCAGAGTTTTGGATAGTGCATCGGCGATCGCCATGGCTGAGCCTGGCGGCAGCGCCATCATCGAGGCCATCGCGGTACAGAATTTGAGAAAGGCACGACGGCTGATGCCTTGTTGTATCAGGCGTTCCCCTAAGGATTCATGAGCTGTCATTCGATCACCCCGGTCTTTAAAGCGAAACTAGTCCTGGTCGTTAAGCTGAGCCTTCAGTCTTGCAAGCCCTGCGCGCACATCTTCAGGCTGACTCCGGATAATTTGCGGCAGCCACGCAATTTCTATCGCGTCCGCCACAATGTCGCCTTCCACATTGTAGTGGGTCACCCACCATACACCGGGATAATGCGTCTCGATGATTTCGCTGGGGCCGATCGCTTCAATGCGGATTGATACTTCGCCCTGACCCAGCGTCTGGCGCAACGCTTCATACTCTCCGGGGGAAAATGGCAGACTGTTCAGATCGATCATGCCAATCTCGTCATCGCGATCCAGTTTTTCCAGGCATGCGACAATCTCGTTCATCAGTGCACGGATATTGCCGACTGAATACGTGGATTGGGCATGAATGGGTGGAAAATTCATGCGTGCCACGCCTCGATCAGTTGTAAAGCCTGATGGCAGGCCTGTCCGATTGCGCCGGCAACGAGAGGCGAGGGCGATTCGCCCCATGCGATGGTTTGTGGTTCGATGCCGATCAGCGCGCGGTGTCCGGGTAATTGGCCGGCCAGCAGTGCAATTGCCATCAGATCGATCAGGCTGACTTCGTGTACGCTGCACTGACGGTTGCTGCCGATGAAGGTGTCCATCTGTTTACCTTCGAAAACCCTGGTTGATCCGGGTTCTCCATCGTAATGCGCTGCATCGATCACGATCAGCCGGTCGGTGTCCCCGATTGCGCCGGCCAGCGAGAAACTCAGCGTACCGCCGTCCATCAACTCAATATCGTCGCGATTTTCTGTCAGACCGGCAAGCTGCCGTATCGCATGAATGCCCGCGCCCTCGTCCTGCAACAGGATGTTGCCGATACCCAGAATCAAGGTTTTCTGTCTGACATTCATGACCGATTCCAGTTAAGATTCACGGGAGAAGGATGTGCGCAGAATCGATCAAGCCTGATCTGTGCGTTGTATCGTCGAAGTACAGGCAGGCTAGCACTATGATTTGCAAATCACAACTGAGTAGTTTACTCAACTTCATCAGGTTATAATTCCTTGCACAGGTCTATACTGCGACAACTTATCCGGTGAGAAAACGTTATGTGTCTGGGTGTTCCCATGCAAATCCTTGCGATCAACGGCTTCATTGCCCGCTGCGAAGCACGCGGCGCGATGCGCGAGGTCAGTCTGCTGATGCTGCAGGGTGAATCGCTGGTTGTGAATGACTTCGTGATGGTGCATGCAGGCCACGCCTTGCAAAAAATGACCGGGCAGGAGGCGCACTCGACCTGGGAGTTGCTGGATGAATTGCTGAGCCATGATCTGAATGTGCCAGGCGCATGACCATGAAGACTGAATGTCTGCCAGAGTGCAAATTCTTTGATGAGGTCAGCTAGCGATGCCCTATGCCGGTTCGCTCAGTCTGCGTATTAATTGGGACGGCAATGCCGTATCCGGTGTCGCTGTGAAGTCCGCCCGTCCGCAAGCCAGTCGTCTGCTGGCGGGAAAGACGCCAAATGATGCCATTCTGCTGCTACCCCGATTGTTCAGTGTGTGCGGGAAAGCACAACAGGCAGCCGCGCTGGCAGTCGTATCCGCTGCCCAAGGTCGCGACATACCGCAACTCGATAAGCTTGAGCTCGGTGTGGCTTGCGAGGTGATGCGGGAGCATTTGTGGCGATTGCTGCTGGACTGGCCAAAATTACTGGGTTTACCTCAACAGCAACAGCAGTTTATGCGCTGGCACGCAGCACTCAATGTCATTGCGGCCGATCAGGGGCGCGCAGAAAACTTGCCGGCTGAATTGTTTCAAGTATTATTGGGCATAGACTATAAAGAGCGGGCGCACTCAACGACGTTGCTGGAAGAGTGGTTGAATGCGAAGCGGGGTGTGTTGGCGCCGGTCGTGGCAGCGCTCGAATTAAAAGAAAGTCGGCTGAATTTTGCCGGGAAGCAGGCGATATGCGACTTTATGCCCGTCTGGACAGTATCCGATGTCCGGCAGAGATTCGCAGCAGAGATGAACGCTGAATTTTCCGCCATGCCGCAATATAACCAGAGGCCGCTGGAAACAGGTGCGCTGGCACATGTTTATTCTCTGCCGCTGTTGCAAACGATATTGCGCAAGCATCCTTCCAGGCTGCTGGCAAGATTCATTGCCAGGCTGATTGATTGTATGGACAGTGCGCTGGCGCTGGGCAACAGGCGTGTCGAAGCCGTTGAAGCCGGTGATGGCGGGGGGTTATCCATGGTGCGGACGGCGCGCGGGATGTTGCTGCATCGCGTGCGTATTCAAACTGAACGCGTAACAGAATATCTGATCGTGGCGCCCACCGAATGGAATTTTCATCCGCAAGGCGCATTGCAGGGACTGATCGGCTTGCAGGAAAGCAATCAAGCGCGTTTGCGTGAGACGGTGAAACTGTTTGCGTTGTCGCTGGATCCCTGTGTGGAGTTTCAAATCGAGGTATGTGATGCATGAGATGTCGCTGGTTGAAGGAATCGTGCAGCTGGTTGAAGAGGCAGCGCGTGCGGACGGGTGTGCCAGAGTCAAAGCCGTGTGGCTGGAGATCGGCCAGCTGGCTGCCGTGGAAACAGAAGCATTGCGTTTTTGCTTTGATGCGGTGGCGCGCGATACGATAGCTGATGGCGCGCGTCTGGAAATCATCGGAATTCCCGGGCAAGGCTGGTGCATGAAGTGTGAGGCAGCTGTTGCGATTGCCGCGCTGTATGAAGCGTGCCCTGTCTGCGGGGGGTATCAGATACAAGTGACGGGCGGTGACACGATGCGCGTAAAAGAGCTGGAAGTCGAATAGGGGATAGCGATGTGTACGACATGCGGATGTGGATCGGGGCAAACACTCATCGGGGGGCATAGACTTAAAGCCCGCCGTAAAACAGGTGTACAGGTGCAGTATCGC
>JAPLQK010000020.1 GCA_026399735.1 Pseudomonadota bacterium | reverse complement strand
GCCAGCATCATCAGCCACAGAACCAGCTTATCCCTAAAATCAAACACCACCTGCCTGCCGGTGTGCCCGCGCGTAATCCGCATCAACATCGCCGGAATGATCAGCCCCATTCCACCGAATGTAAATACATGAATAGAAATGGAAATTGTCAATTCAGGGTACAGCGTTAATCGTAAGAATTCGATCACGAGTTGCGCGACGATCGCCAGATAACCCAGATACATGATGCCGATATCGAGTCGCTGCATCGCCAGGTGGGGTTTCCAGAACAAGAACCGGAACGTCAGCAGCAATGCTGCCAGCAAGGCGATTGCACCCGCCAGCGGTTGCGGCATAAAGCTGGCGAATACCAGCACCAGCCCTGACAATTTGATGGCCATGTTCAACTGCGTGTTGCTCAATATTTCAACCTGAAATGATCCTCTCATGAACTGAGTCACTGTACGCTCCAGCATCACCAGAAAAGCCACCCGAAACAGCCCGACGGCCATGACAAGTCCATTCTGAAAATAATCTGCACTCAAAAGCAGATTTTTGCTGATCAAAAACATCGGCAGAACCAGCAGAAACAGGAAATTATCGCGGTAGAAGTCCGTTTTGCGGTTGCGCGCCAGCGTCCACATCACCATTGCGACAATCGAACCCAGAAACATATTATTTATCAATATAAACAATATGTTATTAAAATAACCCTGAAACCACATCCCCGCCCGCTCCAACAGCCAGGCGAATACCAGAAACATCAGCGCAAACCCGTGATAGCCGCGCACCTTGACCCAGCTCCGGGTGGCGGTGAGCAGAAAACCGCCCAATACCGCCCAGCCGAAACCAAAAAACATCTCGTGCGCGTGCCACTGCACCGTGGGAAACGTCGTTTTCGGCGCGGCAATCACGCCCGAGTACATCAACGCCCAGACAATTGGCAGCGTGAGGCCTGCTAAAATCGCCAGGGTAAAGAACGGGCGAAAGCCCAGTAACCAGAGTGGTGATGGTTTCATCATATATCCGAATGAAGGCTTCTGCAGCACGGCTAAACGCCGAAAACAGGCTTTGAAATGGTTTGGGATTTAACCGGAATCCTCGCCGGCAGCGGGAGTAATGCCTTTTCCAGACCGTTCTTGCTCACAACCAAATCAGCCAATGAAGTTTGTCTTAGCACGTCAAAAAAAGCGGCGAGGGCTGTATCAAAAACGCCGCTCAACTTGCACGTGCCGGAGATGACGCAGTGATTCTTTGCGGCACCAAAACACTCCACCAAGTCAAAATTATCCTCAGTTGCACGCAACGCCTGTTCGACGCTGATGCTTTCCGGCGGGCGTGCCAGTCTCACTCCGCCATTGCGACCGCGTATGCTTTCAATCAAACCGGACTTGGTCAGCTGATGGGAAATTTTGACCAGATGATTCTTGGAAATGGCAAACCGGTCACTCGCTTCCTGTATCGTGACTGACTCGCCATTGCGCAGCGCCAGATACATCAGCAACCGCAAACCGAGATCAGAATATTGGGTTAATTTCATGATCGCCTCTCAATTCGGGTTATCCATATTGACCTGCCTTATCCGATGCCATGAACCCTCTTTAAGGATCACTTCATAGCGCTGCCAGTTGGTAAAATCGACCAGTGTGGCTGTCTTGATCGCACCTTGCCCATAGCCTGCCACAATTTTATAAGTCACTTCCGCGCCCGGCTCACCCAGAGCGACAACCTTGCGCACCGACAAATCCGCCCCCGGCTCACCGTTGCTGTAATAAAGTCCGACAGCGATTTGCTCTGGCAGATCGGATAATTGCCAGGCATGTTTAAAGGCCAGCCGGTAAATTTTAAGCAGCTCATCCTCACTAATATCGACATAAGAACCTGTCTCGGCGAGCGCGTAAACAAAGTCGGCATGACTTAACTGACTATAGTTTTCAGGAGTTTTTGCCGCGACGACTGCTTTTCTCAGGCTGGCCGGATAGCGGCGCCACGGGAAAGCGTAGTTCACAACGATCGCCATCGTCAGCATGATGACTGCGTTGAGCAACACCGGAGTCAGCACATACTGAAACCCTAACGCATGTACTTGTGCGCCGCCGATCACCGCCGAAATGGCAGTCGCCCCGCCGGGCGGATGAATACAGCGCAAATAATGCATCGCCCCGATCGCCAGCGCTACCGCCAGCGGCGCCGCAATCAGCACGTTCGATATGCCCTGCGCGCAGGAAACGCCAATCAATGCGGAAATCACATGACCGCCCATCAACGGCCAGGGTTGCGATAAAGCGCCATTGGGTACGGCAAACAGCAACACAGCCGACGCCCCCATGGAAGCCACCAGTAATGCAGCGCCTTGCATACCCAGATAATGTCCGCTGACCCACATGGTCAGCAAAATGCCGATGAAGCCACCGACCGCCGAGATCACTTTCTCGATATGACCTGTGGCATCGCCCCCCACGCCCAGCTTTTTGATAAAATTCATATTCGTACCGGTACGCAGGAAAAGTTAAGCGTTCATTATATGCGCTTGAAGTTTATTGCAATCTGTCCGGGCTCGCGGGATACGTAGCTGATCGCAATGCCATCGCCGTAACGCTGCACTAACTGCCCCAGCAGCGGCAGCGGGTCGTGGTCGTTGACAAAACTCATCGTCTCGCCCGGATTGAGCGAGTCCAGCGCACCAAAAATGGCCGCATGACGGAAACGTTTTGCGACACCGCGCGCATCGAACGGGTAACATAAGTCAAAGGAAATAGTATTTGAACAGTTGTGTGTCATTTTGAATTCCTTGAATTTATTTTAAGAAATGTATGTAAAATCTGTGTGACCTCGAAGGCACACACAATTAACATGCGCAGATGATACATGTTTTATTGTATAGTGCAAAAAATAACCTTTTTCATCGCAGCAATTTAAACTCAGGATATCGATATGAGCAGCCTTGCCGAATATATGAGCACCGACCACAAAGCCTGCGACGCAGCATTCGCCCTCGCCGAAGAAGCCGCGCTGGACAATCATTGGGAGCAGGCACAAACCGCCTTCAACGCGTTTAGCGACAATACAGGGCGGCATTTCCGGATGGAAGAAGAAGCGCTGTTTCCCGCCATGCTGAATGCCGGCGGCCCTGCAGGCCCTGTACAGATGATGCTCATGGAGCACGCGCAGATGAATGATCTGATCGAACAGATGGCCGTCGCGTTAGCCAACAAGAATGCCAAAACCTACGGGGGTCTTTCCGAAACGCTGCTGATCGTGATGCAGCAGCATAACCTCAAGGAAGAGCAGATTCTTTACCCGATCGCGGATCGCGTGCTGGCAGCAGAACGGGAGAGCCTGCTCACCCGCCTGAAAGCCATTTAGTCAAAATGCCCAAACTGGATTTACGCGGCTTGCCGCCCCCCGAACCTTTCGAAAACATCATGCAAGCCTTGCAAAATATGCAGAAAGGCTCAGTCTTGCGCGTACTGATCCACCGCGAACCCTTCCCGCTGTATGACGTGCTGCGTGACAACAACTACACTTGGCAGACCAGTGCATCGGCGGATGGCAATTTTACAATTCTGATCAGTCACGCAAAATGAGTATTGCCATGCTGAGTACCGAACAGGCGCCACCGATTTCTGTGCCGCTGCGTTTTTTCGCCGCAGCTCCGCTGTTTCTGGTGCTGGCCGCGCTGATACTGCTGTCAAGCGACACCAATCCGTTTACCGATTCGCATTCACCCGCGATGCTGGCGGTCACCCATTGCATCACACTGGGGTTTATCGGCATGGTTATGACGGGCGCAATACAGCAAATCCTGCCTGTGGTGATCGGCAGCCCGATGCCCGCCTCTCGTCATGTGGTCTGGCTCACACACCTGCCGCTGATTACTGGCACGTTATCCTTATCGTTCGGTTTTTTACTTGGCAAATCTGAGCTGCTGAATTTTGCCTGGATGCTGCTGGGATTCGGATTCCTGATTTTTATCGCTTCAAGCCTGATTTCCCTGTACCGTGCCCCGGCACAAAATCCGACTAAAACCGCAATATTTTTCTCAATTGTGGCGCTGACAGCCACGGTCTCCCTGGGTGCATTACTGGCACGCGGCTATGCGACAGGCATGCAACTGGATTACCCGCAACTGGCCGCCATACACATCAGCCTGGGTTTGGGCGGCTGGGTCCTGCTGCTGATTATCGGCGTGTCTTATCAGGTCGTGCCGATGTTCCAGCTCACACCCAATTATCCTAAATGGCTGACGACCGGCTTATCACCCGCCCTGTTCACTGCACTGATTTTATTAGCAGCATCACGGCTGTTCGATGCCACGATGCTATCCGTCATTGCCAAGTTGCTGTTCGTATCTCTGACAGCCTGCTTTGCACTGATCACCCTCAGACTGCAAAATCAACGCCGCCGCCGTGTTGCAGATGCCACCTTAAGTTTTTTCCGGTTAGGGATGATCTCGCTGCTGCTGGCCATACTCTGTGAGCTGATTGCGGCATTCCGCCCCGAACCCTTCAAAACGCTGTCCGTTGTGATTTTTATCATGGGTTTCGTATTGTCGGTGATACACGGCATGCTGTACAAAATTGTGCCGTTTCTGGTCTGGTTTCACCTGTTTCGCGGTGGCATCAAAAAAGGCGTGCCCAACATGAAGGAAATCATCCCGGAAATCTGGATGTGGCGGCATTTATGGCTGCATATCGCCACGCTGCTGGCAACCTTGCTGACCTGTATCTGGAATGCGGCAATCCATCTGGCAGCCTTTGGGTTGGCACTTGAAGGCCTGCTGCTGTGTTTTTCCCTGTACACCGGTATCGCAGTTTACCGGCGCACACTGAATGCATTGCATGAACACGCTTAAAATCATTCATGTTTCCTGTGCCGTCATCAGCTACACGCTGTTTTTCCTGCGCGGCATCTGGATTTTAAATAAATCGGCCATCATACGGCAGCGCTGGGTTGCAATTGCGCCGCACATAGTCGATACGCTGCTGCTCTCCTCCGCGATTGCGCTGGCTTTCACCATCCATCAGTACCCGCTTGTGCATGCCTGGCTGACTGCAAAATTTTTTGCATTGCTGTTGTATATCGGACTGGGATCGTTCGCGCTGAAACAGGCAAAAAACAACGCGTCAAGGATTCTTGCCTGGCTCGCCGCACAGGCTGTGTTCGCTTATATCGTACTGGTTGCCATCAACCATAATCCTCTGCCCTTCTGAGAAAAGCATGATTCTGTCCGCCATGTCCGCACACGGCTTCGATTACTCTTAAAACGGCTTTTTTTATCCACGAAAGACACGAAATTCACGAAACGGGGTAAGCAGGCATTTCGCAACAAGGCGAAAGCTCGCAAATAAAACAATTAATTGCATAAGTTTTTAAACTCACCTAACGGGTGACACAACGAATCCTGACATGCATTTGAATTTGTTCGTATTTTTTCGTGCTTTTCGTGGACAAGTGCTTTTTCTAGGATCGTCCATTGCACATGCTGCACGCCCCCAGAACCCGCTGAACATTTATAACAACACACTATCTTTTCGATAGCACTGCAACGTAAAATGCAGGCGCAGTGACACCGTACGCTTAACGTGCACCGGCACAACTGAAAACTCCGTAAAAGAGATAACTTGAGCGAAAAACCTGACGAGCAGAACGCGCTACGGGAGTCCGATATGACTCAGCTCACACCAAAACCGATGCCATGCCAGGCAGATATATTGCTGCAGGATCTGCAGACGTATCGTCTTGAGCTTGAAATGCAGAACGAGCAACTGCGGCAATCGCAGCTTGAGCTGGCAAAATCACTTGATCGCTATGTGGATTTCTATGACTTCGCCCCGGTAGGTTATATCACCCTCGACAACAGCGGAATAATCATTGAGGCCAATCTTACCGGTGCCGCCATGCTAGGCGTGGAACGCCATAATCTGATACACCGCCGCTTCGCGCCCTTTGTCATCCGCGATGACAACGACCGATGGCATAGCCATTTCATGTCTGTGCTGAAAAACGGCAAACAAAGCTGTGAATTTACGCTTAATCGCGGCAACGGATCACACTTCCATGCAAAACTGGACACCCTGTACCTGAAAAACAATGACGGCAGCACCGTGGTGCGCATGGTGCTCACCGACATCAGCGAGAGCGTGCGTGCAAAGCAGGCACTACAGGAAAGCGAGCAACAATTCCGTACCCTGACCGATGCCATGCCGCAGATGGTCTGGATGGCTCAACCTGATGGCTGGAACACTTATTTCAATCAACAGTGGCTGGATTACACCGGCCTGAGTCTGAACGAGAGTTATGGCCATGGCTGGATCCGACCATTTCATCCGGATGACCAACAGCGCGCATGGGATGCATGGCAACACGCGACTCAAACCAACAGCATCTACTCCATTGAATGCCGGTTGCGTCGCGCAGACGGCATTTATCGCTGGTGGCTGGTGCGCGGCGTGCCCAGGCAGGATAAGCACGGCAAGATCATCAACTGGTTCGGCACCTGCACCGACATCACTGAACAAAAAAAGACCGAAGGACAATTGCTCGATTCGCTGCGAAAACTGGAAGAAAAAGAGCGCTCCAAAACCCGCTTTCTGGCGGCTGCCGGACACGATCTCAGGCAACCGGTCGCCGCAGCCAACCTGTTTGTGTATGCGCTGAAACACACACAACCGACCCCGCAGCAAAGCGAACTGATCGAGAAACTGGGTCAGTCGATGAATGCTTTTTCAGACCTGCTCAAGCAATTGCTGGATATTTCGAAGTTCGATGCCGGGGTGGTCAAACCGCAGAATGCGACCTTCAATCTGACTGAACTGTGCGAATGGCTGGAACAAACTTTCGCACAGACGGCGATTAACCACCAGTTAAAATTTCACCTGTACTTTTCCACTATCCGGTCATTGCTGGTTCACACCGACATCGGCCTGCTGCGCTCCGTGCTGATGAATCTGGTTTCCAACGCGATCAAGTTTACTGAGCACGGCGGCATTCTGATCAGCGCAAGACCACGCGGCGGGCGCGTATTGATACAGGTTTGGGATACCGGTATCGGTATTGCCCAGACGCATCTTCCGCTGGTTTTTGACGAGTTTTATCAGATCGCCAATCAGCAACGCAACCGTGAGTCAGGATTGGGATTGGGTCTGTCCATTTGTCAGCGCGCCATGTCGTTGCTGGGAGGTAAAATCACCTGCCACTCGCGTTCAGGTCGCGGTTCGGTCTTCGAATTCAGCCTGCCTCTGATTGAAGAAAAACGCCAGATTGAACGGAACAACAGCGATGAACCTTCGACAGATATGGCCAGCGTACTATTTACCCGTGGTACACGCGTGGTTCTGCTTGAAGACGACAATCTGGTTGCGGCCGGCATGATCAGTCTGCTGCGGGGGTTTGACACCGAAGTGCTGCATTTCTGCAATGCAGAGGACGCCTTGCAGCACGATGACACCCTCAATGCGGACTATTTCATCGTTGATTACGCGTTGTCAGGCGAGCTTAACGGCATCGAATTTATGGCGTCTCTGCAGCAAAGATGCAAGACACCGCTGCGCGCTGTGATTGTCACCGGCGAGACATCCTCAGAATTCATCAGCAGCGTTGCGAATTGCCCCTGGCCGTTGCTGCATAAACCGGTTGATTTTGAAAAGCTCGCATTAACCTTACGCGCCCCGTTCAGTTCACCTCTTCCACCTTGATCAATACATTGCGCTGTTCATTTGAACGCGACGTACTGCGCGTGGTGATGGTCGAGTTATCCGTGTTGTTTTGCTGCCCCAGGCCGCCGACAACCATCCACTCCCCCAGATGACCGGACAGCATGCTGGAAGTATTTTGTATCCGGGTGGCCGGATAGCTGGTCTGATTCGGCGCTAACGAATCGTTCTCGGTACTGATCTCCAGCGTCACATTGTCGCCATTGACGCGCGGCAACACGTAAAATCCGCTGGCCAGATCCTTGTACTGGGTCGTTTCAATCACCTGCGCGCCCCACGCCGTTTGTACCACCTGACGTTGCAAAACCGGTACGCTCTGACCGCTCGTTATCCGCGCACGATTACCCTCCAGCACCTGCAATTGCTGGGTTTTCCTGTCGTCTTCAAGCGAGCGCGTGCTGATGATCCGTACATTCAGCTTATCCTGTGCCGGCCCCGTACCGCCTGAAAAAGTAACCCTCGCATTTTTTCCGACACCGATACTGCCGGAGACCTCCGTCAGGCGTGCGACTGTCTCGCTGTCCACATCCTGCATCACGGTAATTTTCAGACGGCGCGGCACCGTATCGATGTCGTCCAGCAAACGCCTGATCTGTGCAATGTTGCGCGGTGAGGCGCGCAAAATAAGCTGATAATCCATGCCGCTGACCATTTCATCCTGGTTCAGCAACGGCCTGATGATCGGAATAAGTTCCCCGGCGCTGCGATGTTTCAGCGAGATAATTTCAAGTTCACTGGCGTAAGCGCTGGTTGCCAACAACATTATCAATATAATCAACAAGTTTTTCACAATTACCCCTTTACAAGTTCAGCTATTTTGCCGTAAATTCGCATCCATGAAACTGCTATTCACTCTTTTAATCCTGTTGCTGCTGAGCGCGTGCGCCGCAACGCGCAATGACACGGTGTTGCCAACACCGACAGTCCAACGCAATGACGAAGCGCAGATGAACAATCTGGCGATTTACGCGATGAGTCTGTATGACACACCTTACCAGTATGGCGGAAAATCGCGCGTCAACGG
>JAPLQK010000059.1 GCA_026399735.1 Pseudomonadota bacterium | reverse complement strand
CCGGCGCAAGTCAGGATTCCTCCATCCGAAATCCGAATTCCTCAATCCTGCAGCGGCATGCCGCGCCCGGTCGTGCCGGTCGAATTGATTCCGCAGCATATTTCACCGTCCGGCTACAACGCGCTGGTCGCATGTCCGTATCAGTATTTTGCGCGGCATGTACTGCATCTGAATGAGCTGGATGAAGTGCGCGAAGATCTGGATAAGCGCGATTACGGCAGCTGGGTGCATGCGATCCTGCAACGTTTTCACGATGAAAACCCGCTGCTGCAAAGTCAGAAAAAAGAGGCGGCCGAACGGGTCATGCTGCGCATCAGCGACGAGGTGTTTGCCGACGGTTTGGCGCACGATTATCTGGCACAGGCATGGCTGTTGCGCTGGCAGGCACAGATTCCCGCTTATCTGGACTGGCAGCTGCAAAACGAGGATGCAGGCTGGCGTTATCAGGGCAGCGAAGTGCCGTTCAAGATCGAGGTAGCGGAAAACTTGCAGTTACGCGGACGGCTGGATCGCGTGGATGTGTACCTCAATGAACCTCAAAAGCTTGCAGTGCTCGACTATAAAACACAATCAATTCAAATACTTAAAAACAAATTAAAAGAGCCGGGCGAAGATGTGCAACTGGCCTGTTATGCGCAGGCAGTCGGAGCCGGTGCGGCGGCCTTTGTCAGTCTGGAGGACGAAACTGTGCTGGCCGTCTCGCCGCCTGACGACATCGTGGCACTGGCGAAACTTAATCTTGAACGTCTGCAGACGGTGTTTACGCAATTGCGAAACGGAGCTGCGCTACCCGCACATGGCGCAGAAAAAATCTGCGGGTACTGCGAGATGAAGGGATTATGCCGCCGGGGCGAATGGCAGGAAGCTGCAGAGAAGGGCGAAGGGGGAAGGGAGAAGAGGGTGGATTGTGGATAATAGATCGGCGCTGGACCCGCACAGAAGCGTGGTGGTCGAAGCTTGCGCCGGCAGCGGCAAGACCTGGCTGCTGGTATCGCGCGTGGTGCGGCTTCTGCTGGACGGCGTATCTCCCGGCGAAATACTCGCGATCACGTTTACCCGCAAAGCCGCGCAGGAAATGCAGGCGCGTCTGCGCGACTGGCTGTATGACCTGGCTTCCAAAGAGGATGAGTTTGTGCGCGAGTTCCTGCGTCAGCGCGGGGTGGCGGATGTGGAGAGTGCGTTGCCGCGTGCGCGCCTGTTGTATCAGCAATTGCTGCTGGCAAAACCGTCGATCACCATCAGCACATTCCACGGCTGGTTTATGCAGATTTTGCAACGCGCACCGCTCAGTTCGGGTAGTGCGGGCGGCGTGCAGCTGGTCGAGAAAACCGCCGAACTGTGGGCCGAAGCATGGCAGACGTTTCTGGATGAGTTACATCGTCATCCTGACAGTGAGACGGCGCAGTCCATGATGTTCCTGTTCAAGGAAATCGGACTTTCCAATACGCAAAGTTTGCTGCGCAACTTTGCCGGCAAGCGCAGCGAGTGGTGGGCTTATACGGCAGGGCAAAGGGAGGGTGCCGTTGCGTTTGCACTGCAAAATTTGCGGGAAGAATTCGACGTGGATATGGAGTGCGATCCGGTGGCGGATTTGTTCGATCAGACGCATTTTGCCGATGACGTGCACGCCTTGTCGCGGCTGTTGAATGCCAGTGCTGCCCAGCTGGCAAAAGCCGCACGCATGCTGATGCCGCTGGACGGGGTTTTGCACACCTCGCAACGATTTGAATTATTGTGGGAAGAGCTGTTTACCAAAAAGGATGAACCGCGTTCGATCAAGGCAAACAAGGGGCAGGATGGCGTTCAGTTAGATCAGGCTGTCGAACGGGTGCGGGAGCCGTTGCAGACTGTGCGGAACCGTCTTCAGACGCAACAGCTGTATCAGCACAATGTGCATGCGTTGCGGTGTGGCGCGGCTTTGCTGGATACCTATCAGGAACTGAAAAAACGCCAGCAGGTGCTGGATTTCGGCGATCTTGAATGGCGCGTGTGCCAGTTGCTGGGTGAGAGCGATCACGCCGAGTACCTGCAATACAAGCTGGATAGCCGCTATCGCCATGTGTTGCTGGATGAGTTTCAGGACACCAATCCGCTGCAATGGCAGATTTTGCAGTCCTGGTTTGCCGCCTCTGCAGCAGTAGACCGCGCGCCGGTGGTGTTTGTGGTGGGCGATCCCAAGCAATCTATTTACCGTTTTCGCCGGGCAGATGCCAGATTGTTCGATGTGGTGCGCCGGTTTTTACAGGAACATTATCACGCGCTGCATCTGAAAAAGAATGAGACGCGCCGTAACGCGCCGGCCGTGCTGAGTGTCGTGAATGGCGTGTTCGATGGCTTGCCTGAATACCAGGGCTTCGAGAGGCATCATTCTCATCAGCAATCGCTGCCGGGTTATGTCGAAGTGTTGCCGCTGTCGGAAGTGTCAACGGAGAACTGTAAACCGCAAACTGATAACGGTGTGTTACGCAATCCGCTTTTGGCAGCCTATCCTGAAGCGGATGCGGGCGCGCGTGAACTGGAAGCGCAGCAATTTGCAGAAAAAATAATTAAAATCAAAGACTTGTGGAATGTTCATGATGAGGGTCAGATTCGCCCCGCACAATTCTCCGACATCATGGTGCTGGTGCGTCGCCGCACGCATCTTAAAATCTATGAGCAGGCATTGCGTCGTCACTCGATTCCGTTTCTCACTTCTCGCCGTGGCGGGCTGCTCGATACGCTGGAAGCTTCGGACATACAGTCGTTGCTGGGATTTTTGATCACGCCGTTTGCCGATCTGGCGCTCGCGCACACGTTGCGCACGCCGATTTTTTTGTGCAGCGACGATGATTTGATGATGATTCAGGATTCAGGAGCGGGAAGCGGGGAGTCGCGCGCGAACCAACTTGATCCTGAATCCCGCATCCTGAGCGTAGCGGTCGTAGCGGAAGCTACGGGAACCGCACGGCCTGCCCCTTGCGGGTGGCATCATGCTTCTTCTTGGTGGCTGCGTTTGAGAAGCCTTGTCGAGAACGACACTGCCTCGCCCGCGTTGCAGCGTGCGCATCGCTTGTTGCAGCGCTGGATTTTACTGGCCGACAAATTGCCGGTGCACGATTTGCTGGACCGGATCTATTTTGAGGGTGATGCAAAGCATCGATATGCCGCAGCGGTGCCTGAAGTGATGTGCGCTACGGTGCTGGCTAACTTGCAGGCGTTTATGGAAATTGCACTGAATGTGGATGCGGGGCGTTACCCCAGCCTGCCGGGATTTTTGCGCGAACTTGCCGATTTGCGTCGTGCCGATGACAGTGAATCACCCGATGAGGGGAAAATCAGTCAGGCGGGCAACGCGATTCGCATTTACACGGTGCACGAAGCCAAGGGGCTGGAAGCGCCGATCGTCTGGCTGCTGGATACCAATGCCAAGCCGCCGGCTGACAGAGGTTATGATGCGCTGGTGGACTGGCCGGTCGCCCCTGCCACAGCTGCAAAATCACCTGTGCATTTTTCCTTGTATGGCGATAAAGCCAGTCGCGGGCAGGTGCGCGAGCATTATTTTCAACAGGAGGCTGCACTCGCCCAGCGCGAGGATTTGAATCTGTTGTATGTCGCGATGACGCGGGCAAAGCAAGCCTTGCTGGTCAGCGGTAACGGCACGAAGCTGGACGGGATGTGGTATCAGCGCATTGCGGATGCGACAGACGAAACAGTCGAAAACCCGCTGCTGGGTGAGGCGCTTGTTTCGGGTAGTGCAGCGCTGGCGTATGAACCGGCTATCAGCATCGATGTGCGCTTGTGCCAGGCATTGCCGGTCGGTACGCGCAAAACTGTAATGAGTGATGTGCAGCGCCATGGCATCTGGCTGCATGGTTTGTTGCAATACCTGGCGACGCCGGACACTGCCGGTGGGGATGGCTTGATGGATGAATTGCAGCGCAAACTGAATATTCCGTCTGCGTTGATGGCTCAACTTTGGCAGCAGGCGCAAAACGTGTTGAGCGCGCCTGAACTGGCGCGATTCTTCGATGAACAGTATTATCTGGCGGCATCGAACGAACTGGGCTATGTCAATGCGACCGGGCAGTTGCGTCGCATCGACCGGCTGGTAGAATTCGACAATGAGGTTTGGGTGCTGGACTATAAAACCGGTGCGAATACCGGCCCAGATGCTCATGCAGCGCAACTTGATGAGTATCGTGCCGCCATGCAGGCGATTTATCCGAACAAGACGGTGCGTTGCGCGCTGATTTTTACAGATGGAAAATTGCTTGAAGTCTGACTAAAAAGGTGTGGTATTATTTCACTACCGAATTGAAGTTAATATTTAAACGCTGATGAAAGGAAATAACATGGAACATACACTGCCGACTCTGCCTTACGCGATGGATGCACTGCAGCCGCACATGTCGAAAGAAACATTTGAATATCACTATGCCAAGCATCATCAGGCTTATGTAACCAATCTGAACAACCTGATCAAAGGCACTGAGTTTGAAGCGCTTGATCTGGTGGCTATTATCAAAAAAGCGCCTGCAGGCGGCATCTATAATAACGCAGCTCAAGTCTGGAATCACTCGTTTTTCTGGACTTGTATGAAACCTGCCGGCGGCGGTGCACCTGCGGGCGCGTTGGCGGATGCGATCAATGCAAAATGGGGCAGTTTCGATGAGTTCAAGAAGGCGTTTCAGGCTTCAGCCGTCGGTAACTTCGGCTCCGGCTGGACATGGCTGGTGAAAAAAGCTGACGGATCTGTTGAGATCGTCAATATGGGCGCTGCCGGTACGCCACTGACGACCGGCGATACAGCGCTGCTGTGCGTGGACGTGTGGGAGCATGCTTATTACATCGACTACCGCAATATGCGTCCTAAGTTCGTTGAAACCTATCTCAATAATCTGGTGGATTGGGACTTCGTCGCGAAAAACTTCGCTTAAAACCTGGTTTTCAGTAGCAGAAAAGCCCCCGAAGTTCATCGCTTCGGGGGCTTTTTATTTCTGGAATACTGACTAAATCTTACTTGGTCAGGCTGTAGTTTACATACTCACCGCACGCATCCTGTCAATTTTCTCGATAACAGACTGATAGAGATCATGGTCGGAATCGGGGTTGTTGCGGTCTGGATGGTGGGCGCTACGGATCTTTTTAAGTTTAGTCATACAGTCTGGCAGGTCATGCACCTTGGTCACCCGGTCACCGTTTTTGTCCATCACGCGCTGAAGCTCAGCCTCTGCGCCTTCGCGGGTGTCATATAACGTCTTGCTGCCAAGACGCCAACCATCCTGGTTTTTGCGCGGGGATAGCTTTTCACGACCATCAAACCAGATCCATTTGCCGGTATCGGGATCCTGTTCAAACTGAATGGTGGTGATGACATAGGTGTAAACGGGCGGCTCGATTTCCATGGCGAATAGATTGACGACCTTGCCGACAGTCCCCACCATTGCTAGGTAATATGCGCCTGCCTCATGCGGGCAGAACGCGCTGCTGTGCGTTGGTACAGGTTTGCTGTCGTTACTTGATGAATTCATTTCAGCCATGCGGCTGAGTGCTTTGCGTTGTGCATTGGTCACTGGTATTGCTCCTTATATTAGTTGAAACCCACTGGGTTCACCCCTCGCGACGGGATCACCCGCTGGACTCCTGGACTGCCGAAACAGCGTCGGCGCGATCATGTCTTGCGCCCGATTCGTTCTTGAACTCATCGCAGCTGGCGGTCAGGGACTGATCCGCTCGAAAAAAAGGCCACCTCAAAGGATGGCCTGATTGCTTGCTATGTCTGGCTTCCCGAGTAGGCTTCGATCTACGAGCTGCGAATTAACGGTCGTATTCCTAAGTCACCACTGGGGCGAAAATTAATTAAACGAATTAAAACAACGGCGTAATTATACTGCACCTGATGTAAATATGCTGAATATTGCCGGGTCTGGCAGCCTGTCGGGCTTGTTTCGCAAGATGCGTTGACGCGTAATGTTGACGACTTTCGCGGAACCGGCGTTGAAATCAAAAATCCCTTTGAGTAGCAAGTGCTAAACAGCTGAGTATATTTTATTTGTAATCAATAAGTTAATTAGTAAAAAGCCCCCTAAGTTATCGACTTCGGGGGCTTTTGCGTTGTTACGGTTTCTTGGCGCTGGTTAGGACGCGAAGAAATCCTTTACTTTGTTCATCCAGGATTTGGCTCTTGGATTGTGGTGCGCGCTATTTAGATCGTTGATGCTTTCAAATTCACGCAGCAATTCCCGTTGGCGTTCGGTCAGGTTGACCGGCGTTTCCACGATCACGTGGCAATGCAAGTCGCCATAGGTTGAACTGCGCACGCCCTTGATGCCCTTGCCGCGCAGGCGGAAAATCTTGCCGCTTTGTGTCTCCGCCGGAATCTTGATGTGCGCTTTGCCGTCCAATGTCGGGATTTCAATTTCACCGCCCAGCGCTGCGGTACTGAAACTGATCGGCATTTCACAATGCAGATCGTTGTGATCGCGCTGGAATACCGCATGTGCTTTGACGTGTATCACTACATATAAATCGCCGGAAGGCCCGCCGTTTGCGCCATGCTCGCCTTCGCCGGATAAACGGATGCGATCATCGTTATCTACGCCCGGCGGGATTTTCACCGACAGAGTCTTGTGTTGCTTGACCTTTCCGCTGCCGTTACAGGGTTTGCACGGCGAGGTGATCATCTTGCCGCTGCCATGACAGCGCGGGCAGGCTTGCTGAACAGAGAAGAAGCCCTGTTGCATGCGCACCTGTCCATGTCCGCCGCAGGTGGTGCAGGTGGTGGGGCTGGTGCCGGGTTTGGCACCTGAACCGTGGCAGGTGTCGCATTCCTCCATGGTCGGTACGCGGATCTGTGTCTCGGTGCCGCGCGCGGCTTGTTCCAGCGTGACTTCAAGGTTGTAGCGCAGGTCGGCGCCGCGTTGCACATTGCTGCGTCCGCCGCCACCGCCTCGCCCGCCGCCGAAGATGTCGCCGAAAATATCAGAAAAATCAAAGCCTTGCGCCCCTGCTCCGCCGGCGCCGAACGGACTGCCGCCGCCCATGCCGCCCGCTTCGAATGCCGCGTGGCCATACTGATCGTAGGCTGCACGTTTTTGCCCGTCGGACAGCGTTTCGTACGCTTCCTTGGCTTCCTTGAAATGTTCTTCCGCCTTCGGATTGTCCGGATTGCGGTCAGGATGGTGCTTCATCGCCAGTTTGCGATAAGCTTTTTTAATCTCATCGTCCGCCGCATCGCGATTGATGCCGAGGACTTCGTAATAGTCTTTTTTGCTCATTTTAATAATGGGAAGGGAGAAGGGGGAAGAGGGAAGGGTTAGAGGGCTGCGCGGCGTTTAATTGATGCCGACAACCCCATTAATAATCCCGAAACTTCATCCACTTTTCCGTTCAGCTCCTCTGCGTTATTCAGGTAGCCCAATCTTGCGGCAAGTTCGATCAAAGTATCCAGCTCGGAAAGCGAACCCGCCGAGATGCTCAAAAAATGCAGCAGTTCACGGGTCCCATTGCGCGCAAAACCTTCTGCAATGTTCGCTGGAACAGAAACAGCTGCGCGTTGCAGCTGGCTGGATAATCCGAATTTTTCTTGTGTAGGAAAGGAGGAAGTTGCAGTGTAAATCGCAGTCACCAACTCCATTGCTTGCTGCCAAGCTTTCAAGTTGCGGTGAGCGCGCTTCACACTCTTCTCCCTTCCCCCTTAACTCTTCCTGTCTCTTACTTCTTGTCTTTAACTTCGGTGAACTCGGCATCCACTACGTCGCCTTCGTCTTTCTTGGCTTCGTGAGCGGCACCTGCACCGGCGTCGCTGCCTTGTGACTTGGCCTGTTCTGCTGCATACATCTTTTCACCCAGCTTTTGCGCGGCAGTGGACAGTACTTCTGTCTTGGCTTCGATGGCATCCTTGTCGTCGCTCTTGACGACTTCTTCGGCTTCTTTCAAAGCAGCTTCGATGGCAGTCTTTTCTTCCGCTGTCAGCTGTTCGCCGTATTCCTTCATCGACTTATTGGTCGAGTGGATCAGCGCATCCAGTTGATTGCGTGCCGTCACCAGTTCCAGCGCCTTCTTGTCGTCATCCGCATGCGCTTCTGCATCGCGAACCATGCTTTCGATTTCAGCTTCACTCAAACCCGAGCTGGCCTTGATGGTGATGTTGGCTTCCTTGTTGGTGGCTTTGTCCTTTGCCATCACATGCAAAATGCCGTTGGCGTCGATGTTGAAGGTCACTTCGATCTGAGGCACGCCGCGTGGTGCCGGCGGAATGTCGGACAGGTTGAATTGACCCAGGCTCTTGTTGCCGGATGCGATTTCGCGCTCGCCTTGCAGCACATGGATGGTCACAGCAGATTGATTTTCGTCGGCTGTCGAGAATACTTGCGATGCCTTGGTAGGAATCGTGGTGTTCTTCTTGATCAGCTTGGTCATCACGCCGCCCATGGTCTCAATTCCCAAAGACAATGGCGTTACGTCCAGCAGCAATACGTCTTTAACTTCGCCTTGCAACACGCCGCCTTGAATACACGCACCCACAGCGACTGCTTCATCCGGATTCACGTCTTTACGTGGCTCGCGACCGAAGAATTCTTTAACTTTATCCTGAACCATCGGCATACGAGTTTGACCGCCGACCAGAATCACGTCGGCGATGTCGGAAATGGAAATGCCGGCATCCTTCATCGCGATTTTGCAAGGCTCGATGGTGCGTGCAACCAGATCTTCAACGATGCTTTCCAGCTTGGCGCGAGTGATCTTCACGGCCAAATGCTTAGGGCCGGTGGCGTCTGCGGTGATGTAGGGCAGATTTACTTCGGTTTGTTGAGCTGATGACAATTCGATCTTGGCTTTTTCTGCGGCGTCTTTCAGGCGTTGCAGCGCCAGCATGTCCTTCTTCAGATCGATGCCGGATTCTTTCTTGAATTCTTCAACCAGGAATTCGATTACGCGCATGTCGAAATCTTCGCCGCCCAGGAAGGTGTCGCCGTTGGTGGACATGACTTCAAACTGGTGTTCGCCATCGATTTCAGCGATGTCGATGATGGAAATATCGAATGTACCGCCACCCAGGTCATATACCGCAATTTTGCGATCGCCTTCCTGCTTGTCCATACCGAATGCTAATGCAGCAGCGGTCGGTTCGTTGATGATGCGCTTGACATCCAGACCTGCGATACGACCGGCATCCTTGGTGGCTTGACGCTGCGCATCGTTGAAGTAAGCAGGAACGGTGATAACCGCTTCCGTAACGGACTCGCCCAGGTAGTCTTCGGCGGTCTTCTTCATCTTCATCAGAATTTGCGCGGAGATTTCAGGTGCGGAAAATTCCTTGTCGCGTACCTTGATCCATGCGTCGCCGTTCTTGGCTTTAACGATGGTGAACGGCACCATGTCGATGTCTTTTTGTACCATCTTCTCATCGAAGCGGCGACCGATCAGGCGTTTTACGCCGTACAGCGTGTTCTTGGGGTTGGTAACCGCCTGGCGCTTGGCAGCAGCGCCGACCAGAACTTCGCCGTCTTCCATGTAAGCGATGATCGACGGCGTGGTGCGCGTACCTTCCGCGTTCTCGATCACCTTGGTCTTGCCGTTTTCCATGACCGCGACGCAAGAGTTGGTGGTGCCCAGGTCAATACCGATAATTTTTCCCATAATGCCTATTCCTTTCAAAAGTTATTGATTACGATGCAGCCCTACATGGGGCAGCTATTTTTTATTTCAAGAGTGATTTTTTTTGGGAAGGGTAAAGAGGGAAGGGAGAAGGGAGAAGGGAGAAGGGTAAAGCCGCCTCTCCGAATAAAGGGGGCAGGTTTTCCCCTTCCCTCTTCTCCCTTAACCCTTCTCTTGTCTTTATCCTTGTGAAACGAGTACCAGCGCCGGGCGCAGTACGCGGTCATTCAGGGTGTAGCCTTTTTGCATCACGCTGACGACGGTGTTGGCGGGTTGTTCGCTTGGCACCATGCTGATCGCCTGATGTTTGTGCGGGTCGAGCTTTTCGCCAACCGGATTGATTTCGATAATATTAAATTTTTCAAACACACTGGTGAGTTGCTTGAGCGTCAGTTCCATGCCGCTCTTGAAACTTTCGACTGTTGCAGTTTCAACGGCAAGTCCGGCTTCCAGGCTGTCCTTGACTGCCAGCACTTCATTGGAGAAGCGTTCAACAGCAAATTTTTGTGCTTTGCTGACATCTTCAGTTGCACGGCGGCGAATATTTTCGCTCTCGGCCTTGGCGTACATCCATGCGTCATAGTGTTCCTGGGCGCGGCGCTCGGCTACTTGCAGCAATTCTTCCAGATTGGGCATTACTTCAGCAGGCGAGGCGTCAACGGCAGAGTCGGTTTGTGTGTCGGTATCCAAGTCATGCGGGGTAGTTTGATTTTGTTCCATATCGTTCTCCAGAATTTGTGCCCGAACTAAATTGGGTCGAATTTTCAGTTTTCAAGGGCTTGTTTAAACTTTGTTATTCGTAATCAACCGTGTTCGGGTATTTGGTTTAATAAATTCAATTTGTTATCGTATTGGCGAACAATGTTTTGATTCTTACTAACAATTTGATTATTAATGTTTTTATAAAATATTAAGTCGAAAGGTTTGTAGTCTGTCAACTGAACATAATGCGAAAGGTATTGCCTTCGGCACTTGATATAACATCGGCTCTTCCACCGTGCAATTGTGCGATCCAGCTGACCAGGTAAAGCCCGAGACCGACTCCGCCTCCCTCTTTGATGGGCTGTCCGCATGTAAATTTTTCAAAAATCTGTGATTGTATATCGGGAGAAATGGCTTCACCATGATCGTGCACTTCGATACTCGCGCTGCCATCCTGAGCATGAACTACGCGCAAGCCAATCGCTCTGCTGGGCGATGAATACTTGATTGCATTTTCAATTAGATTGGAAACTGCGATATCAACAAGATGCCAGTCCACGTTGAGCAGCACTGTTTCTGCACATCGCTCAAAGAGGATGTCTCGTTGGTGGCGCGCCATCATCCGGATTTGTAATTTGGCGCAAAATGTATTCAAGTCGCCAATCTGCCGCTCCAGTATATTTACTCTTAGCGTAATACGATCTTCCGCCAATACCTCATCCATCAGATGCGCAAGCTGCCGAACGGCAACCATGATCTTTTCAATGCGCGGCAACCAATCCGGTTTTTCCAAAATAGCCAGCGCATTCAACATTTGCGTGGTGTTGCCGATCACGGCGACAGGGCTGCGCACTTCGTGCGCCATCAATGCCAGCAGATTGGTCTGGGCCAGGCGCCCTTCTTTTTCCTGTTGCAGGGAGATTTCCAGCATATGTTTTGCATCAGAAAGCTCATCTGTCCGCTTGGCGACTTCCATTTCCATCCGTTTTTTATTTTTCTCAATGTAATCCGTCATCAGGTTGAATTGCGATGCAAGCTGCTCGACCTCTCCGCTGCTTTGCTCCATCGCGTTCGCGGTGAAATTCCCCTGCGATATACGTGCTGCGGCATTTTTCAGCTCTGCCAGCGGTTTGAGTACCTGTCGTTGCAAGCTGAACGCCAGTATGAGTAAAACCCCCAATACGCCCCCTCCCACGGCTAAGGCCATATCAAAAAAATCGCGATGGGGCAGTAGCACATCGAGGTCAAGCAATGTCACATCGAACCAGCCTACCTCCGGCAATGCAGCCACGCCGGCAAGATAGTATTTTCCCTTGATATGCACAAACCGCGTGGGCACGCGTTTGTTGTCCGCAGTGGTCTGGGCGATGGCGCGACGCACCCAATTCCTGTCATCTGCCTGTTCCAGCAGCTGGTCTATGGATTTGCGTTTGTCCATGGATTTGGTGATGCTGTCAAAATCGATATATTTCTCGTCGTGATAAATCTGAATCGCAGCCTCATCATCCAGAAAAATATTGGTGATTCCTGGCTGATTGATATCCGCCACATTGCGGATAAATTCGCTCAAGTCCATGCCGGTGCCGATTACGCCCAGCACCTTGTTACCATCGCGTAACAGCACGTTGATCCACACTTTGGTTACCCCCAGCTTATTGTCTGGCTCGATATTGATATCGTAATCCTGCGGGCTGTTCATGGTGGCGTAGAACCATGCGTTGTCTGGATCGGCGCGATTTAGCGTGTAGCGCAACTGCTTGCCGGTAAACTGTCCGCGGGCATCGTTGAAGTAGAAATTCCCAGAGTTGGCAAGCGCCAAAAAGTAACTGCCATCCTGGAAATTATGTCGGTAACTCTCCATTTTTGACAGTGCTGCCGCACGCAATTGCGGGTCCTGCTCGTTCGCCGCCCAACGCTTGATGATGTCGCTGTCCGCCATTCGCCTTGCCAGTGCGATTTCGCGGATCAACGGCTGCAAGGTGCGAGCCTTATCATAGAGTACCTGCTTTTCGGCGAAACGTACGCCGAGCCGTTCGATCATATGCTCGGTCACGTTGTTGAATATCTGCCATATCACCAAAGCGAACAGCAGTGACGACGTCCCGATGATGAACAAAAAGCGCGATTGCAGACTCATTCCACGTATAAAAGCTTGTGCAGCAGGCAGTTGCGGGAGTAAATTAGGCATCTAAGGCAAACCCTCATGATCGAAACAGATGGCACGCATTATCGTTGTTGAAGATGACCTTGCCCAGCAGGAAGAGCTGGTGTCCTTTCTCGTCCTGGCCGGACACGATGCAACGGGCGCCGATAGCGGCAGGGCGCTTGAACTTTATTTGCAGCAGTTTACCCCCGAAATCATTCTGCTGGACTATAACCTGCCAGACAACAGCGGTGTCGAACTGGCCGAACGTTTGCATGCACAATTTGACATGATGATCGGTATCATCATGGTCACAGCTCGCGGCGGGGTGGCTGATCGCATTGACTGCCGTCGCGCCGGGGCGGATAACTATTTGGTCAAGCCGATTGATTTTCAGGAAATGCTGGTCATCATCGACAATTTGCTGTTACGCATTCGGCCTTCCATGCATGGGGATGAAGTCTGGACGGTGTATCGCACGCGTGCCGAACTACAGCAGCCTGGTGGTGCGACAGTCCAACTGGCTGCTTTTGAAGTTGCCATTCTTGTGGCCTTGGCAGAACAAGAACATTATCGGGCAAGTCGCGACACCTTGATACGCGCCATGGGAAAAGATCCTCTTGTCTATGATCCTCGTGCTCTGGAAGCCGTAATCAGCCGCCTGAGGCGCAAACTTCCACCGCTGGAATACGGGCGCAATCCGCTGCAAGTCGTGCGCGGCTCCGGCTACCAGTTTTTACGCGCACTGACCATCAAATAATCCCCTCATTCATCACCTTTAACCATTTTCAGATATCAGGATTTGTCAGCCTATATTGCTTTGTATGGCGCATTATGCCGGCTGACGATTTTCAACATGGCACGCTTAACGCGATCTGCTGATCCCGGCAACGACTACACATTCTGACAAGCTGCAACAAATCACTGAGTAGATAACCGTAACGATTAGGCGCTTATTGAGTATGTAGTTACATTTTTTGTCTTGATTTTGTTTTTCTTGATGTACCGAGCGAATGCGTTGTTTTTTAATACGTTTTCTCGATTAGGTTTGCTCATGAATTAGACAAAGGCCATCATTTGGAAAATATCGATTTTGACTGGTTGACAGTGCTGCTACTGCTGCTGCTACTGCTTGAGGCAGTGTGGTTCATCTGGTTTAGCAAGCAGGCGGCACCGCAGTGTGATCCATTGAACAAATGGAGTGCGCCCCCTAAACAGTCGACAATGGTACTAATCCCGGCGGATGTGTCAGTTATTTCATCGGATGAAGCGCTATCGATAAAAACGCCAAGCTGTGAGGAAAATACAGGTGAGCGGGTTTTGCCACCCGTATCGACGGTTAAATGTGCAAACGTGCCCGCGCCCGGCGAGGTAACGAATACAGGAGTGTCTGCTTCTCCAGTTATTTATATCGATGATGTTATTGAGCTGACCGAGATTGATTTAATGATTGAGGAAGCAGAGCATTTTGCGATGCATGGGCGTTTGCACAATGCCATTGAGATATTGAATGATGTCGTCAGGCGATATCCGAAAAGAATCGAAGTCTGGCTGTTACTGTTATCCATTTATCGCAACAAAAAAGATGCACGGCATTTTGAATCGATAGCCAGGGAGTTTTTGAAGGCTGTGAACTGTATTGATTCCTGGAAGGATATACAGGAAGCAGGCCGTAGCATAGACCCGGACAACAATCTGTATTTTGACGCCGACAGTATGTTTGCAATTCATAGCGTACAAAATATCAGGCAGAGCAAACATCGTTTGCTTGGGGAGATTCTGATCGATATGAATGCGATTTCGGCAAGCGTTCTGGGGAACTGTCTTATGCATTACGACCGTCTGCGCGATGGCCGTCTGGGTAATTATCTGGTCGCGCTTGGATTGGTTAAACTGGTTCAGCTGGATGAAGCGTTGCAAAGGCAGTATGTCGCGATTGTGGGCCCTTCATTTCAGGTCAACGACGCTTGCGATTCGCTTATCAATTCAGATAAGCCTCGCTGGATAGGCGATGTGTTGATGGAGATGGGTGCGGTGACGGAGCCTGAACTGGATCATGTGCTGGTCGGATTTGATACACGATGCCATGGAAATTACGCCCAACACCTTGTCACTTGCGGGCTTATCACACAAAAACAACTTCATGCGGCCTTGTTGCGGCAGTTGAGTGGCGCAATGTCTGCAGAACGGTCATCTGAAGAATCCACCGTCGAAGTGGCCGGTGATATACCGCCTGATTCGATGAGCAATGTGATCCGGTTGCCTGCCCAATATGCAGAGAAAAAATCGAACACGATAGACACTGCGGCGCTTTTTTTACATCACCCTCATATTGCGAAGAAAATTACCTTGTTATGGGGGTATGCAGAATGTCGAAAGCTGTTAGTGTCTCTTTTAAGCGACTCCAGAGACCGCATGCGAGCCGGGTTTTCGGAGCAGAATGCAAAAACACTGTTTGCAATGCTAAACCAGCACGATGCCTTGTTCCCGCAATTTGATACCTCATCTGATCTCTGGATCCTTGAATCCGCAAGCTTGCATAGAGCAGTTAACAGATGATAAACAGGGCGCGCTCAAGAACCAACTGCAACACCTGAAGAAGGTGTGCGCTCAAAAGCCACCGATTTGCCGGCGGGTTTTAATTCGAGCATCCATGGCGTATCCAAATTGATCTGTCCTGAATGTGTTACAGAGGCTTTGGTTGTGCCAGATACCAAACTTATTTGTGGCGACTGTAATGTATCGATGCAGATTGATAAGTCATGAGCAGGTTTTGTAAATAGTTGAGTTCGTCAGCTATTTGTAATGTTGAGCTTCACAAAGACACTAAAGGAAGTGCTAGAATTAGACAAATTGCATATTGATATATTTACGTTGGTTTTGAGGGGTTAAAATGAACGTTTTGGAAGAAAATCTGGGTTATTTTGCCAAGCAGCGCTGCTCAGTCCAGTGGCAGGTATTTTTAAATGCATTCGCCACTGAATTTGGTCAGCAAATTCCGGTAGCCGAGTTGCGCGTCCTGATGGCGCGTCTCGGAACATCGATGGCGCAAGGTATCGATGCGCCAACCGGCAATACCATTGCCGAGCTGGAAGAGTCCATCAATTCCATCTGGTTCGATATGGATTGGGGCTGGGTGAGTCTGGTTGAGAAAGAGGACGGCCTGTATATCGAGCATCATGTCGCGCCGTTGCTGTGTGCATTTGGTGAAGAGGCGCTGTCCTGGTCGCCGGCTATTCTGGAGGGCGTGTATGCGCATTGGCTCTCTGCTTTAGGTGCGGGATCGGAGTTGCGTATCAGCCAGGTTCAGCCGGCAAAATCCGATAGTTTGTTGCTGGTTTTCCGTTTCGGAAGAACAGCATGAGCGTGCTGCCAATTTGCCGTGGGATGATTTTGCTATGAAAAAAGCAGCCAACGCCGATATTCGAAATCTATTCCGGAAGTTTGGCGGCGATACCGGAAGTTATCAGGAAATTCAGCAGGAATATGTCGTTGATAAGGCACAGAAAAGCTGGCCTATCGTCACGGCGATGGAGAAAGAGCGTGTCAGCGCGCCTGTGCTGAAAACTTCTATTGAAAATCCGGTTGCTCGCGTTTCCGGTCTGCCGGGCGCGAATACAGGTTCTTTCGCGGCGTTAAAGCCTGGTGTATCTGTGACGCCGCGCGCACCGGCTGTTCGTCAGGCTGAAGGCGCAAGAGCGGCCACGGGTCTTTTTGCCAGGCAGGCTGAACCTGTGGCGCCGCGTTCTCTGTTCGGTGCGCTGAATAGCGTGGAGAAACCCGCTGCACCTCGCAACCTGTTTCCTCCTGCTCAAGTCAATACGGGAGCGCCGGTCAGAGCGCAGCCAGTTCAAACTCAAACTCAATCTCAAACTCAATCTCAATCTCAACCTTCGGAAAAGGATCAGATTGCATCCTTATTTTCTCGTCTGGTTAACCCGCAAGGTGCTGTTGCCGCGCCGGATAAAAGCTTGCGCAGCCTGTTTGGATTTTTGAAAAAATAATGACTGTCATCGCTGTCATTTCACCTAAAGGCGGGGTGGGTAAGACAACTGTTGCCGTCAATTTGGCCTGCACGATGGCGGCTAGCGGTCGTGTTGTCAGGCTGGTTGATCTGGATCCGCAAAATGCGTTGCGTCTGCATCTGGGTGCTGACCCTGCCGATCAGGGAGGACTTGTTCATCAGACTTTGCAACAAAACAGCTGGCATTACGCAGAATATGACAGCGCTTACGGGGTCAGTTTTGTCCCCTATGGCAAAGTAACCGAATTTGAGCGGATAACCTTTGAGGCGCACCTCACACAAACTCCGGACTGGTTGCGCGATAATCTGGTGGAGATGGGGCATGAGCCTGGTTCATATACGATCATCGATACGCCACCCGGGCCGTCGGTGTACGTTCAACAGGCGTTATCAATCGCAAATCTGGTGCTGGTCGTGATGATTCCTGATGCGGGGTCTTATGCAACGCTATCGTCGATTGAAAGTTTGCTCGAATACTATTGTGCCAATCGCGGCGATTTTTATGGATCGTTCTATGTTCTGAATCAGTTTGATGCCGATCATCCGCTCAACCGGGATATCAAAACTGTCATGCAGACGGTACTGGGTGAACGCCTGGCTCCCTATCCCATTCACCGCGATGAATCGTTGAGTGAAGCGCTGGCGTTTCAGCAGCCGGTCGGGCAATATGCACCGCACTGTCAGGCCGTCGATGATATCGTACAGTTGACGGGCTGGCTGCAAAATCAAGTTGACCAGGCCGACAGGTGACTAAGGCTCAAATCTCATACAGGCCTGTTGACTCCACCGCTCACATGGGGGAGGAAAGGCGCAGCAGAGACAGGCAGTCTGACCGTTACAAATTCGGTAAGATAAACGAAGTTACCACAAGACTGCTGGAATGGTATGGCTGGGAGCATCGCTACTGGCGGGCGGCCGCAATGATTGCGGCACTGCTGCTTTTTCTGGTCAGTACGAGTGTTTCGCTGAGTTTGCCGGGGCAGGCTCTTTATGCGGGCATCGTTTTGGCTTTGGCATTGTATCTGCGTCGTTACACCGGTACCTTGTTTACACTCATCATGATCGTATTCTCGGTCAATGCATCCAGTCGTTATTTGTATTGGCGCTATACCGAAACGCTGTCGATGGGCACATGGCTGGATACAATTTTCAGCGTCACGCTGATCATAGCTGAGGTGTATGCCTGGTTGGTGTTGCTGTTAGGCTATGCGCAGACGATCTGGCCGCTCAGGCGTTTACCTGAACCTTTGCCCGAAGATACTTCGCTGTGGCCCACGGTGGATATTCTTGTCCCGACTTATAATGAGGATCTCAAGGTGGTTCGCCCGACCATTCTTGCGGCGCTGTCTCTGGACTGGCCGAAAGAAAAAATAAATATTTGTCTTCTCGACGACGGGCGTCGCGATGAATTCAGGGAGTTTGCCAAAAGCGTGGGGGTTACCTATCTGACGCGAGATAATAATCATCATGCCAAGGCCGGTAATCTCAATGAAGCGCTTAAAAAGACCAGCGGTGAATACGTTGCCATTTTCGATTGCGATCACATTCCGGCGCGCTCATTTCTGCAGATGACCATGGGGTGGTTTTTGCGCGACAAAAAGCTGGGTATGTTGCAAACGCCCCACCATTTTTTATCGCCTGATCCGTTTGAACGCAACCTCGGGACATTTCGCCGCGTGCCGAATGAAGGAGAGCTATTCTACGGTCTGATTCAGGACGGAAACGACCTGTGGAATGCCACTTTTTTTTGCGGGTCCTGCGCGGTCACCAGACGCTCGATCCTGCTGGAGGTCGGCGGGGTGGCGGTAGAGACCGTCACTGAAGATGCGCATACTGCGTTGAAAATGCACAGGGCGGGTTATACAACGGCCTATATCTCCATACCACAAGCGGCAGGTCTGGCAACGGAGAGCTTATCTATTCACGTCGGTCAGCGCATACGCTGGGCGCGCGGTATGGCACAAATTTTCCGGGTGGATAATCCGTTATTCGGCAAAGGGCTCAGTATCATGCAGCGGCTATGTTATTCGAATGCCATGCTGCATTTTTTTTACGGGCTGCCGCGTCTGGTTTTTTTGCTGGCGCCTTTGTCTTATCTTTTTTTTCAGGCTCACATCATCAACGCGTCGGCGCTGTCGATTGCAGCCTATGCCTTGCCTCACCTGTTTCATGCCAATGTGACCAATTCGCGTATGCAAGGTAAGCACAGGCACTCCTTCTGGGCAGAACTGTATGAGGCCACGCTGGCATGGTATATTTTCCGACCTACCCTGGTTGCGCTGTTCAATCCGAAATTCGGTAAATTCAACGTCACGGCCAAGGGCGGTCTGGTTGAAAAGGAATTCTTTGACTGGAAGATCAGCGAGCCCTATCTGATCATGCTGGCGTTGAATGTCGCCGGATTGGCGATCGGCATCGTGCGCCTGTTCTGGTGGAATACCTTCGAGATGGATACGGTGATACTCAACCTGATATGGACGGTGTATAACCTCGTTATTCTGGGCGCAACGATTGCCGTTGCGACCGAAACCAAACAGGTGCGTTCAAATCATCGCGTTAACTGCAATCAGAAAGCCATGCTGAAGCTCAGTAACGGGCGCAGCATAGTCTGTCAGGCCAGCGATTACTCCGAAGGCGGTCTGGGATTGATCATGCCGACACCCGGGATGGCGCCGTTAAACAGCGATGCGCGCGTCTCGCTTTTTATGGGCGACCGCGAATTTGTATTTCCGGCGAAAGTGGTTTTTGCAAGAGATGCCGTCGTGGGTATTGAATTCGAAAATCTTACTTTGCAACAGCAAATGGATCTGGTGCAGTGTACGCTGGCCCGCGCAGATGCCTGGCTGGACTGGGGTGAAAATCGCGTCATCGATCGTCCGCTGGCCGGATTGAAAGAGATTTTATATCACAGCATGAGGGGTTATCAGCACCTTTGGCATGATTTGAAGGATGGTCTGCATAACAGTTTTCGGAATAAAACTGAAGACAACGCACCCGAACGGGGCTTGTTTTATCATAAGGTTGAATCGGGCCCGGATGATTCGGGTGTTAAGGGTGTCATGCTGCAGAAACTGGGTAGTTTCATGCGTATGGGACGTAACTTGTTGGTGCGACCGGGCCGTTCGTAACAGGCATGAACGTCGGTTCTGGTGTTGTATAAGCGCGTGTGCGATTATGGACTGGAAAATTGCGGGTAAATTATGAAAAAGTCACACAATTCCTTGAGTTATAAAATGATATTCAATCATGTTTTTCTGCGCCGTATGCTGGCGGGTTTGCTGGTACTCACCTGCTTTGCTGCGCCAGCTTATGCGAAGAAACATCATCATTCATCATCGGATGAGGTGAAGTCCCGTTCTGCACCGGTTGAGGTCAAATCGCCTGATGAATCAGCGACGCTGCTCAAGGAGAGTTCCGATGAGGTCAGCAAATACGCTTACACGCTGGAGGAACTGGGCGCGGGCAGTCCGATCGAGTTGCGTAGCGTCGATGGCCGGCGCAGTTTGAAATTATCGATGCGCAACGATGAGGTGATCACCGCAGCGAAACTGAAGCTGAACTATGCCTGGTCGCCCGCGTTAATCCCTGAACTGTCACATCTCAAAGTGTTGTTGAATGATGAGTTAATGACTTCGTTGCCTTTGCCGCACGAAGGAAATAATGGCCATGAAAGTGACGTTCAGCTCGACCCGAGTATGTTCATCGACTTTAATAAGCTCACACTTAATTTAATCGCTCACTATACGAGGGACTGCGAAGATCCGATGCACTCGACGCTGTGGGCGAATATCAGCAACCTGAGCCGGCTTGAACTCACCGTCAGGCACCTGAAACTGCCCAATGATCTGGCACTGCTGCCGGCGCCGTTTTTTGACAGGCTGGATAACCGCAAGTTAACGCTGCCCTTTATCTTTCCTGCGCAACCCGGCAATGACGTGTTGCATGCTGCGGGTGTGGTTGCTTCCTGGTTCGGCGCACTGTCAAATTATCGCGGAGCAGATTTCCCGATATTGCTCAATACCTTGCCTAAAGGCAATGGCGTGATGCTGGTGGCGGGAAGTGCCGCGCCTGCCGGCCTTAGTCTTCCTGCGATTAACGGGCCCAGCATTGCGATGATCAGCAATCCGCTCAACGCCACTGCCAAATTGCTGGTTATCATGGGACGTGATGCAAATGAACTGGATATCGCTGCGCAAGCGCTGACACTGGGCAAAGCCACCCTGACAGGGGGTTATGTCAGTGTCAAGCAGATGGAAAATATCCCTTTGCGTAAACCTTACGATGCCCCCGGCTGGATCCCGACTGATCGTCCGGTGCACTTTGCTGAATTGGCCAAGCAGACCGATATGCAGGTGGAGGGCATTACGCCGGATATGATCAGGGTCAACTTCAATTTGCCGCCAGATGTTTTTCCATGGCGTAGTGATGGTGTGCCGTTGGATCTGCATTACCGTTATACTCCGCGTCCGGTGCCGGACAGATCCACCCTGAACGTAAACATCAACAACCTGTTTATCAAGGCATTGCCGCTTGCAAGTGTACCCGGGCGACTGGAGAAAAAAATCAAGTTGCCGTTGTTGCAAGACGGACAGGCGGTTTCCAGTGAAACTGTGCTGATTCCGCATGACAATATTTTCGGGCAAAATCAGTTGCAACTGCACTACTTTTTCGATTATACCAAGCAAGGGTCTTGCAAGGATGTATTCCTGAACAATGAGCGCGGTGCGATTGATCAGGATTCGACGATCGACTTTTCATCCTTCCCCCATTACACGGCCTTGCCTAACCTGGGGTTTTTTGTCAACGACGGATTTCCATATACGCGCATGGCTGATTTGTCTGAAACGGCCGTGGTTATGCCGGACAATGTGGCGCCTGCCGAGATGGAAACTTATCTGGCGGTAATGGGCCGGATGGGGCGCGTGACGGGTTATCCGGCTATCCGGCATGTGGTTATCTCGGCAGCCAGTGTCGAAGCCAGCGCTGACAAGGATCTGATCCTGATCGGCACGGCGGGCAATCAGCCGTTGTTGGCGCGCTGGGCGGATAAAATGCATCCATTGTTGGAAAAAGGCTCGCATACCCTCAGATTGCCGGGGCCATTCGAACGTTTGCTGTCGCGCTGGCAGGATCGTGATCTGGAAGATGCGATGCACAGAGCGGGTGACCTGATTACCAAGGGTGACGGCGGTTTGGGCGCGCTGGTCGCTTTTGAATCACCTTTGAGAAACGGACGCAGCGTCGTGGCCTTCACCGGCGATAACCCGGAGCAGATTGCCACCCTTGCGGTATCCATGTCCGATCCGAAAATACTCCCGCATTTTCAGGGTGATCTGGTGATGCAAAGCGGAAAGCGCATTGAGGGATTCCAGATGGGGCCGACCTATTACGTCGGGCACTTGCCCTGGTGGACTGCCTTGCACTGGTATTTATCCAGGCAACCGCTGGCATTGATTCTTTTTGTCGGATTGGCGGCATTGCTGGTGGCGGTTACTGCGTTCCGCTTTTTGCGCAAACTTGCCGATCAGCGGTTAAGGAAATAGTTTATGGTCGTCACTATCTGGCGGATAGTGAGCCTGCTCTGGCTGATGTTTGCGCTGCCGGTTTGCGCGAACGATTGGCCGTTATGGCAGGCGTTTGGCAACAGCTTTATTCAGGCGGATGGTCGTGTTCTCGCCGATGAGAGCGAGCAGCGCTACAGCACGTCCGAAGGCCAGGCTTATGCACTGTTTTTCACGCTGGTTGCCAATGATCGCGCGGCATTTGACCGGATATTGGTCTGGACGCGCGATAATTTGGCCGGCGGCGATCTGAGTGCACGTTTGCCTGCATGGCAATGGGGCAAAAAACCTGACGGAGCGTGGGGCGTGCTGGATCAGAATTCGGCATCGGATGCGGATACCTGGTTCGCCTATACGCTGCTTGAAGCCGGACGATTGTGGCATGAGCCGCGTTACACGGCGCAGGGAAACCTGATGCTCGCGAATATCCGAATTCATTTGATACGCGATTTGCCGGGAGCAGGCCCGATGTTGCTGTCTGCAGCGAGTGGCTTTGATCTCGAATCCAAAGGCTCGCGTCTTAATCCCAGTTACTTTCCAGTGCAATTGTTGCGTGTTTTTTCAAAGGCGGATCCGTCCGGCCCGTGGCGTGCCGTTGTAGAAAATAATCTTAAAATGCTTCAATCTGTTAATGTGAAGGGCTATGTGCCGGACTGGATCGCTTATGATTCAAGTCATGGATATTTTCCGGATGCAAAATATGGCGCAATCGGCACGCATGATGCAATCCGCGTCTATTTATGGTGGGGCATGCTGTCCAGACAGGACCCGATGTCGGGTCGAATCAAGAAAGTTATTTCTGGTATGAATCAACTTATTCCGAAACAGGAAACGACGCCACCACTGACGGTTGAGACGCAAACAGGAGCGGTGTCCGGAATCAGTCCGCCGAGTTTTTCGGCGGCTTTGTTGCCTTATTTTGTGTCTATGGGAAATAGCGCGGCATTGCGATTGCAAAGGGAGAGATTGGTAGCGGAACAGGAACCCGCTACCGGTGTGCTGATCGGGCATGAGCTGCATTATTACGATCAAGTGCTCGCTCTGTTTGGCATGGGCTGGATGGAGCATCGTTTTAGTTTTTCCCCGCAAGGACAACTTGTCGTACAGTGGAAGTAATCATGTTCAGCAAAAAAATAATCTGGCTTTGTATTCTCGCCGTTCTGCCGCTATCACTTCCAGTTGAGGCTGCCGATGCGCAATTGCTGATAGACAGGGCGCACTATTGGAGCAAGCTCGGTCGCAGTGAACTGGCAGTATTCGCCTGGCAAGATTTGCTGTTGGTTGAACCGGATAATGCGGAAGCTTTAGCTGCATTGTCACAAGCTGCCGCTGCAGTTGAATCCGTCGCTGTTGTGGCGCCAGCCGTAGAATCTGTCACTGCACCGGTTGTTGAACCGGCCCCTGTAACAGAACCTGTTGCCG
>JAPLQK010000061.1 GCA_026399735.1 Pseudomonadota bacterium | reverse complement strand
GCGGAAGTTCTTTTCAAGCATATCCACTGCATTGGGTGCTTCAATGCCCATGATCTGATCGATGATCCAGCCGCTGTCCTTTTCATCCATGATTTGTCCCATGCAAAAGGCAAGATAACGGGTGAAGGCAAATTCAGGGCCATTTTCATCGTAGCCAAACTCTGCATATTCTCCGGCACGCAGGTTAAGTTCGTCGATAAATTCTTGTTTACATTGAATTAATTCGCCACCCATCAAGCGACTCTTGTTTTCTGCATAAGTCGTTGCAACATGGTTTGCCAGTGAACTGGTGAACGTAAAGCGATCTTCAGCAGAGAATTGGCGATAAGCCAGACGATCAGCGACCTGAATCAGGAACAGCAGAAATTCAGCGAGAAAAGCGAAATATTGAGGACCGATCGCGACCTCGAATTTCGCTTTGCGCGTATTTTTCAGTGCGTTTTCCGCAATTCGTGAAATATTGAAGGCGATTGCCCCTGCATGTTCTGCAGGGGAGTGTTCGCGGCTTGATTTAAACCAGTTACTTTTGATGCGCATTCAGCTTTAACCTTTTTGCAGAAAAAAGGCATACACATCGGAATCGATTTCAGAAGAATCAACGATGGTCACGCCAGTCGCTTCTGCCCAGTCGATGATGTCTGAATGAATCCCCGGGCAATTGCTGACAAGTTTAAGTATCTCGCCGGAATTCATGCCGTTCAGAAGTTTTTTTGCTTCGATAATTGGCCCCGGGCAGACAACGTCGCAAATATCAAGAATGACGTTTGCCTTGACTGATGCTCCTGTGCCTTTGCGCACGTAATATCCTGTCCCGCCGTCCGGAAGAACTTCGGTTTTCAAAATCTGGTTGTTGGTTTGTTCTGCCCATGCAAACAGATCGTCACTGGTTCCAGGACAATTAGATAAAAGTAGAAGAATCTGTTCGTTCGCTAAATCGCCGATGAGGCGTTTGACGCCCAGTATGGGTGCGGGGCAGTTAAGACCGCGCATATCCAATTTTACGTTTTCGTGAAAATTTTGGTGGCTCATATTCAGATGTCCTGTTTGGTTTCCGAAGGGGCGGGTTAGTAACCGCCCTTGCCCTTGGGTTGTGGCAAACCGCCCACTTTGCAGCCCTGTTTAGCCGGTCCGATCGGGAACAAGTCATACAGTGCCTTGCTGTCGGCCTCAGGCCAGAACTCATTAATGGCTTTCAGCATGTTGCGAAAATTTGGGGTGGCGCCGTTTTCGCGGTACTCTTCGCGCAAATAGTTGATCACTTCCCAATGTTTGGGTGTCAACTCGATGCCCTCAGCGGCAGCGATTACTTCAACGATCTCCTGGCTGTAATCCGGCTCCAGCAAATAACCGTCTGCATCCGTTTCAAGTTCAACTCCAGCTACTGTGTATCCCATCATTCATCTCCATTTAGTAAAAAAACCTACGCCGCCATCAATCCAGATCCGTGATGACTTTATAGGGTATAAAAATGCCGCAGCCATATCGGCGGTCGGCGCCCAAACCTGCATATTGCAATTTCAGCGAATCATCCGGCTTGAGATCATGGATCACCAGACTGTAGCCAGAGATAAAATAATCCTTGGCCTGCATGGTATTTCGCATGCCGCAAAGCAGTTTCCCAACGATGCCAAGTTCATTCAGTTGTGTCGACACATCCTTCAAAAATGCAACTTCATCTTTCGCGCTTGCCACCAGATGCGCATGCAGCGTGGAATAAGGCTGTATTTTTCGTAATTTGCCACTGCCAAGTTGCAGCGTGGCATCACCAAGATCAAGTGTCTGGTCTGTAAGGCAAGCAAAATTTGCTGCGAGGCGAGCGGTCAGACGCAGTACAAGTTTGGAGCGTTTCGGGAGCAGCATTCCAGCTTCACTGATCGCGGTGCGCAGCGGAATTACGCCGACCAGTGCCTCATTTTCCAGTGCCGGTATACGCTGAACCAGTGAGTTCCATAACGCAAACGGATAATGGTTGGGAATGTGATTTCCACTGATATCAAAGACTGCATCTATCATGCTGGTGTCAGTCATTTAGCTTGCGTCCTGCGTGTCAGCCCATTCATTCATGACCTTTGCCCATAGTCTTGCAGTTTCCGGATCGATATCGAAAATAGTGAAGCGTTTTGCCTCACGGATACGGATACGCATAAGACTCATTCCGCCTTCAACATGGTCAATTTGTTGCAGCTCTATCTCTTGATTTCCGAGAGGAACCCTGAATTTTACTAAGCCGTTAATTTGCGCCATAATCATAGTTGCGTAAGGTGGGTTGTGTAGAGAGTATAACCTCTATGTATGTGAATTTGAAATGCTACTGCGGAACGGTTGATGCAACCCGTAAGGGTTATAAAAAATAGTTGTAACGGGTGATGGTTTGATGTCTGCAAGCGGCGTAAGATGCTTGGACTTTAGAAAATTGTCGCGCCGCATATTGGCAGAGTCAAATCTGATTAATTGTTTAAATCGCTGGTCCCAGCCTTTATCGGGTCATTTTAGTCAATTGCCGCTTCAAGGCAATTGGTACGCTAACTGAAAGGAAAAATTATGGCAAAGAAGATGCATGACACTCCCAATCTCGATCAACTCGAGTCCGGCCCCTGGCCCAGTTTTGTCACGGGTCTTAAGGACTTGGCCAAGGACAAAGATTACGTTGTTGATCTGCTGGGTCAGCTGGAAACCTCCTATCAAACCAAAAAAGGTTACTGGAAGGGTGGAACAGTTGGTGTATTCGGCTACGGCGGCGGTGTGATCCCACGCTTTACCGAGCTCAAGGATGAAAACGGTCAGCCAAAATTCAAGGACGCTGCCGAGTTCCATACACTGCGTATCATGCCACCGCCCGGTATGCACTACGATACCGATATTCTGCGCAAATTCTGTGATATCTGGGATGAGCATGGATCCGGTTTGATTGCATTTCACGGTCAGTCAGGCGACATCATGTTCCAGGGTGCAACGACAGAGAATGTTCAGGTTGCGTTCGATAAAATCAACGAACTCGGATTTGATATGGGGGGTGCAGGTCCGGCCGTGCGCACTTCCATGTCGTGTGTCGGTGCTGCTCGTTGCGAACAGTCCTGTTACAACGAAGCAGATGCGCATCGTGCGGTACTGAATACCTTCCTGGATGATATTCACCGTCCATCGCTCCCTTACAAGTTTAAATTCAAGTTTTCAGGTTGCCCGAATGACTGTATGAACTCCGTACAGCGCGCCGACATGGCCGTTATCGGCACATGGCGTGACAACATGCGTAGCGATGAAGCGCTGGCGAAGAAATGGTTTGTCAAGCATGGCATGGACGAGTTGGTAAATGACGTGGTTGCACGTTGCCCGACCAAGACTTTCCAGGTTAAGGAAATTGGCAAAATCAAGGCCGGTGAGCATATCACCAGCGTCGCAGTCAGCGATACGCATGGTATCGAAATCAACAACCAGGATTGCGTGCGTTGTATGCACTGCATCAACGTGATGACAGGTGCGTTGGCGACTGGTGTGGATAAAGGTGCAACAATTCTGGTCGGCGGTAAGAGCCATCTGAAGATCGGTGGATTGATGGGTACGGTCGTGATTCCGTTCATCAAGCTCGATAACGAAGAAAATATCGAAAAACTGGTTGATTTCGCTCAGCGTACGATTGATTTCTTTGCTGAAAATGCGCTGGAACATGAACGTACCGGTGAAATGATCGAACGCATCGGTTTGACAAACTTCCTGGATGCAATGGAAATTGATGTCGATCCATCCATGATTAATTCGCCGCGTATGAATCCTTATGTCCGTACCGACGGTTGGGATGAAGAAGTCGCCAAGATCAACGCTAAAAACAAAGCTGCCTGAGGAGAAATGGAATGAATCAAGCTGTTGAAGCAGTTCAAGCTGCAAAACCCGCACCAAAGCGTAAGCCAAAAGAAACCGGCGTACCGGAAAATACACAATATCTTCATCCGCTGATGGCAAAAAATTACGGCGACTGGAAGTATCACGATCGTCCACGTCCTGGTGTATTGCATCACGTTGCGCACGGCGGGGATGAAATCTGGACGGTTCGTGCAGGTACGGCCCGTCAAATGGACGTGCATACTATCCGCAAGCTGTGCAAGATTGCTGATGATTTTGCTGACAGTCGTGTGCGTTTTACCATTCGCTCCAACATCGAATTTATGGTGGCGGATGAGAAGAAGGTTGCGCCGTTGATCGCTGAGCTGGAAGGCAATGGCTTCCCGGTTGGTGGTACTGGTAACTCAGTCACAATGATTGCTCATACGCAAGGTTGGTTGCACTGCGATATTCCTGGTACCGATGCATCAGGCGTAGTCAAGGCGCTGATGGATGAGTTGTACGACGAGTTCCGCCGTGAAGAAATGCCAAACCGTGTGCATCTGTCGACCTCATGCTGCGAAATCAATTGCGGTGGTCAGGCTGATATCGCCATCATCGTGCAGCACACCAAGCCGCCTGTGATCAATCATGATCTGGTTGCCAATGTCTGCGAACGTCCGACCGTTGTTGCGCGTTGCCCTGTTGCGGCTATTCGCCCTGCGATGGTGAACGGCAAGCCGTCACTGGAAATCGATGAGTCGAAATGTATGTGCTGTGGCGCTTGTTATCCTCCGTGCCCGCCGATGCAGATCAATGATCCTGAATATTCAAAACTGGCGATCTGGGTCGGTGGCAAGAATTCGAATGCGCGCGGCAAGCCAACATTCATGAAGATGGTTGCGTCCGGTTTGCCAAACAATGCGCCACGCTGGCCTGAGGTTGGTGCGGCAGTGAAAAACATCATTACCGTTTACAAGGCGGATGCACGTCCATGGGAGCGTATTGCTGACTGGATCGATCGCATTGGCTGGCCACGTTTCTTCGAAAAGACGGGTTTGCCGTTCACCAAGTATTTGATTGATGACTGGCGTGGTTCGCGTGCAAACTTGAACGCTTCGACGCACATCCGTTTCTAAGCGAGGTCTTTATGAAATTTGGTATTGTTGTCAATGAAGGGCCTTATCAGCGTCAGGCAAGTGATTCTGCCTACCAGTTTGCTAAGGCAGCCATAGAAGGCGGACATGAGGTTTGGCGCGTGTTCTTCTACCATGATGGCGTGAACAATGCATCAAAATTGACCGAACCACCACAGGATGACCGCAATATCGTCAACCGTTGGACAAAAATGGCTGAAGAGCACAAGGTTGATCTGGTGGTGTGTGTTGCTGCCGCGATGCGTCGCGGTATCAGAGAAGAAAACCTGGCAGCAGGTTTTCGTATCTCTGGTCTGGGGCAGTTGGTTGAATGTGGAACCAAATGTGATCGTCTGATCACCTTTGGCGATTAAGGAGAGCCACATGAGTGATGTTAAAAAGTTCATGTTCGTCAACCGCAAGGCACCATACGGCACGATTTACGCGTTGGAGTCGCTGGAGGTCGTGTTGATCACAGCTGCATTTGATCAGGATGTATCGCTGGTATTCATGGATGACGGCGTATTTCAAATGAAAAAGGGACAGCAGACCAAAGGTATCGAAATCAAGAACTTTTCCCCTGCCTACCGGGCATTGGATGGTTATGACGTCGAGAAACTGTATGTTGACAAGGAGTCCATGGATGCGCGAGGCCTGACTGAGGATGACTTGCTGGTGGACGTTACTGTGCTCAGTCGTGCCGAAATGGGCGCGTTGATGGATGAGCAAGACGTGATCTTGAGTTTCTAAGGAGAGTCCTAATGTTGCATATCATTAATCGTTCGCCGCTGTCTGACATTGCGCTTGAAAGTTGTCTGAACACTGCAGTTGGCGGGGATGTACTGCTTATCGAAGATGCGGTTTATGCTGCAACTGCCGGTAATGCATTTGAAGGAAAATTGCGCGCAGCGATGGGTCGCTTTAAGATAAGCGTGCTACGACCTGATCTTGAGGCTCGTGGCATGGCAGATCGTCTTATCGAAGGCGCCACGTTCGTTGATTATGCTGGCTTTGTGGAATTGGTTGCTGCCAATAAAACCTGCCAATCCTGGCTGTAACACTTAACTCATACATAGGAGAATTTTATGTCAAGTATCGAAGTTGGCGGTAGAAGTTACGAAACAGATGAAGAGGGTTATCTGATCGATTTGTCTGAATGGAATCCTGAAGTCGGTAATTATCTGGCTCAGACAGAAAGCGTTGAGATGACAGACCAGCATTGGGAGGTTGTCAATTTTCTGCGTGAGTATTTTGAAGAATATCAAATCGCACCGGCAGTGCGCGTACTGACCAAGGCAATCGGCAAGAAGCTCGGCGCTGATAAGGGCACTAGTGAATATCTGTATGGTCTGTTTCCGTATGGCCCTGGTAAGCAAGCGTGCAAAATCGCTGGTTTGCCTAAGCCTACGGGTTGCGTTTAATCCTTTAAAGGGTTCGGTTCCACGATGAACACACTATTAGCGATTTTTTTCTATCTTTCGACATTGGTGTTCGTCGTCGGATTGTTGGCCCGAATCCGTACCTACGCCAATACCCCTGCTCCACTGAAGATACCCACTACACCTGCGCCAACAACAACTGGTGGCGTGGTGTTGCGCATGACGCGTGAGGTGGTTTTTTTCGAAAGTCTGTTCAAGGCTAATCTGTGGACATGGGCATTGGGGTGGTTGTTTCATTTCAGTATGTTATTGGTGGTGTTGCGTCATCTGCGCTATTTCACGGATCCTGTATGGGAGTGGGTGGCACTTATTCAACCGTTCGGCATGTATGCAGGAATTACCATGCTGCTGGGGTTGATGGGATTGCTGGGGCGCCGGCTGTTGGTCGAGCGTATCCGCTATATATCAACGCCTTCAGATCATCTGATGCTGGTGTTATTTATCGGGATCGCCGCTTCCGGCTTGCTGATGAAATTCGCAGTTAATCCGGACGTAATCGGTGTAAAAAGTTTCTTCCTGGGGTTGATGCATTTAACTATTCAACCCTTGCCAACAAGTTATTTGCTGTATGCGCATTTGTCGCTGGTTTGCACACTCATGGTGATTTTTCCTGTAAGCAAATTATTGCATGCACCGGGCGTGTTTTTCTCACCAACTCGCAATCAGACAGACAACCCGAGAGAAAAGCGTCATATCGCTGCCTGGGCTGCCAAAATGGAATCGGAGAAATAGAATGGCTGCTATTACCGCGCCGGCATATCGCAGTTTTCCCATCATCCCGGCATTAATACCGGGTGCAATGGAGGGGGCAGGCCCTTATGTCTCCAGTGACAAAATAAACGAGGCCGTCGGATTTCCCGGTCATCTGGTGGACGACTGGCATGATAAAGCGATCGCCAAGATGGGTGATCTGTTGTCCAAGTATCGTTCTTTAAAAGTCTACATGGATGCCTGTGTCCACTGTGGCGCTTGCTCAGACAAATGCCACTATTTTATCGGAACGCAGGATCCGAAAAATATGCCGGTAGCGCGTCAGGATCTGATGCGCAGTGTGTATCGCCGTTATTTCACGCTACCGGGGAAGCTGTTCCCTAAACTGGTTGGTGCGCGTGATTTGACGAAGGAAGTGCTCGACGAATGGCATAACTATTTTCATCAGTGCTCTGAATGCAGACGTTGTTCGGTATTCTGTCCATATGGTATTGATACGGCTGAAGTAACCATGGCCGCCAGAGAAATTCTGGATTCGGTAGGGTATAGCCAAAAGTATTCGATTGAAATTATCGGTAAAGTGCATCGCATAGGAAATAACCTTGGACTGCCGGCTCCGGCATTGCGCGATACGCTGGAAGGTCTGGAAGAAGACGTTAAGGACGCGACTGGAATTGATGTACGTTTCCCGATGGATGTTCACGGTGCGGAAGTCTTATTGGTTACACCTTCTGCTGACTTTTTCGCTGAGCCGCATATCGACAGTCTGATCGGTTATGCCAAGGTTTTTCATGCAACCGGCACCAGCTGGACGTTATCTTCAATGTCCTCTGAAGCAGGTAATTTCGGCATGTTCATCGGCAACTATGATCAGTTGCGCACCATTGCTCTGCGCATACGTCAAGCCGCGCTGGAATTGGGCGTCAAACGCATCGTGGTGGGTGAATGTGGTCATGCCTGGCGTGTAGCCTACAGCTTCTGGAATACTTTGAGCGGTGTAGGTGATGGCGCGGATCCTAATGACCGTTTTGCCCAGATGTTGCAAAAACAGCTTGATCATCGCTACAGGCAACCTACGCACATTTGTGAGTTTACCTGGGATATGATTGAAAATGAGCGTCTTGTTTTTGATAAGTCTTTGAATGATAAGTACATTATTACATTTCATGATTCGTGTAACGTTGCGCGTGGATCAAGCATGGGTGGTTATCCGGGCGGTCAGTTCGAGATACCTCGCAACATTATCAAGGCGGTAGCGAATAACTACTATGACATGGATCCGAGCACCACTCATGAACGGACATTTTGTTGTGGCGGCGGCGGTGGCCTGCTGACCGATGACTTGATGGAGGTGCGTGTCAAGGGCGCGCTGCCTCGAATGGAAGTTTTGCATCATGTAGCTGAAGATCATGGTGTTAATTTTATGGCTTGTATTTGCGCGATATGCAAGGCGCAATTTACCAAAATTTTGCCAGTTTACGGGTTCGACCGAAGAGTGGTGGGCGGTGTTCATCAACTGGTCAGCAATGCAATCAAATTGGGTGTCAAGTAACAATTTACTGGAGGTAGATAGATATGTCAGAAGTTAAAGAAACGCCCCAAAATATTACGTTTCGCCGTTATAAAGACGGTGTCAGCAAAGTACGTAACTGGAGTGATCAAATTTTCCAGGCAAGTTATACACATAAGTGTCCGACCTATATTCAGTCCACACCGCCTTGTCAGGGGAGCTGTCCGGCTGGAGAAGATATTCGCGGCTATTTGTCTATCGTACGCGGTACTGAAAAGCCGCCAGTCGGAAAAGATGGTAAGCCTGCGATGTCATGGCAGGAATATGCATGGCGCCGTCTGACGACAGCAAACCCGTTTCCATCAGTGATGGGGCGTGTATGCCCGGCACCTTGCGAAACAGGTTGTAACCGTAACGCACTGGAAGATCACGTTGGTATCAATTCGGTTGAGCATTTCCTGGGCGAATATGCAATTGCCAATAATTTGGCTTTCAGCACAAATGCGGCACCGACGGGTAAGAAAGTGGCCGTAATCGGCGGCGGACCTGCGAGTTTGTCTTGTGCTTATCAGTTGACCTTGAAAGGTCATGAAGTCACCGTATTTGATGATCATGAATTCCTGGGCGGCATGATGCGCTACGGTATTCCCGGTTTCCGTACGCCACGTGACGTGCTGGATGCTGAAATCAAGCGCATTATCGATCTGGGTGTCAAAACACGCATGAATTGCCGTGTAGGCACCGACATTACGCTGGAACAGTTGCGCAGCGAGTTTGATGCTGTGTTTCTGGGCATGGGTGCACAAGCTGGCCGCGCATTGCCGCTTGAAGACAGTGCAGCGCCAAATGTGGTGACTGCGACTGCTTTCCTGAAGGCATTCAATGACGGTCGTTTGCAGCACGTGGGTAAACGCGTCGTGGTCGTGGGTGGTGGTGATACTTCGATCGACGTCGCTACAGTCGCACGCCGTTTAGGGCATCTGGAAGATTCCAAGCCTACCGATTTTGAACAAGCTATCTCGGGCCAGATGGCGCATGATGTCGCTGAAATTTCTGTCAAGCAGGGTGCCGAAGTGACGCTGACGTCGATCTTCAATATCGACAAGATGCAGGCGAATAAGCATGAGATCGAACAGGCGCTTGCTGAAGGTATCCATATTCGCGGTTCCTTGGTGCCAATTGGTATCGTGCGCGGTGCTGATGGACGTGCTACCGCATTGCGTGTTTGCCAGTGCGAAGCAAAAATGGTGGGCCCTAGGCTTGAAGTCAAGAACATCGAAGGCACGGAGCAGGACATTGAAGCTGATCTGATCGTGTCCGCAATTGGTCAGGCTGTTGATTTTACCGGTCTTGAAGAATTCAACAACGGTAAGGGCGCAGTCACGACGGATCGCAACTACCTTGTTAAGGGTCAGGAAGGCGTATTTGCCGGTGGCGACATCATCAAACCGCATCTGCTGACAACTGCAATTGGTCACGGCTCTATTGCTGCTGATGGAATTGATAATTTCCTCAACGGCATGGATTTGGAAAAACGTCCGAAGATTGATGCGCATCAGTTTGATCTGATGCGCAAGATGATGGAAAAGGGCCTTGAAGTCAAAGAAACCCATGAGCCGCTGCGTGGTACAGACAAATCAAACGTGGCGATTCACAACTTCGATGATCGTTCAGATCGTTATGTCATTCCGCATGACAAGCTGTTTATGGGGCATTTTGGTATCGTTGCCCGCAATAAGCGCAATATTGTTACGCTGGATGCTCAATCTGCACTGGGTAACTTTGAAGATCGTCTTGGCGTACTGAGCCAGGAAAGTGCAGTTGCAGAAGCCAAGCGATGCATGAGTTGCGGCATGTGTTTTGAATGCGACAATTGCGTAATGTATTGCCCGCAAACTGCCGTATTCCGCGTGCCAAAAGCTAAGGCCACGCTGGGTCGCTATGTTGATACCGATTACAATAAATGTATCGGCTGTCACATTTGCGCGGATGTGTGTCCTACCGGATACATTCAAATGGGTTTGGGTGAGTAACGCGGCATGAACTTACAAAGCGATCAATCTGCGGTGTTGCGTACTTATTCACCGGTTACCTGCCTGCAAGGGATCGCTGGCGGTTCTTTGAGATATGACCTGGTCATACGGGTTTTAGCGCGTGTAGCGATGGTGCTGGCGCTGCTGTGGTTGTGCATTCCTGCAGTTTGGGCGGCACAAACGACGCCTTACAAACTTGACATCGGACGAGGTGGAGAGTGTGTGAAGGATCCGCAGTGGATGCGCCAGAATCACATGCATCTGTTGAAGCATCAACGCGATGAGGTCGTGCATAAGGGTATACGCGATGACAAGATCAGCCTTAAAAACTGTATCGAATGCCATGCCAGTACCAAAGATGATAGCGTCATTGCACGGAATGACAGTTTCTGTGTCGCGTGCCATCGCTATGAGGCAGTTAAGATCGATTGTTTTGACTGCCATTCCGGAACGCGTAAAAGTGCCTGGTTGCAGAGGAATGCAAAATGAATGACACCCAGAACCAGCGTAGAAGTTTTTTAAAGACTTCCTTAGGCGTTGCAGCAGTTGCTATTGCACCGGGTTTTTTGCTGTTTGATGTCGCACACGGCCATTCCGAAGCGGTGTCAGCCAAGGTGCGATGGGGAATGCTGATCAATACTGAGAGTTGTGCGGATGGTTGCAATGATTGCGTGAACGCCTGTAACAAGGAAAACGGTTTGTCCGGTGGTACGCTTCCTACAGATTCGCAGTGGATGAGGAAAATCGAAATTAAGGACATCAGTGGAGGGCATAGCCTTTCTCTGCCCATGATGTGCCAGCATTGCGAACACCCGCCCTGTGTTGACGTTTGTCCAACGGGTGCTTCTTTCAAACGCGCAGATGGCATCGTGCTGGTCGACAGACATTTGTGTATCGGTTGCCGCTATTGCATGATGGCCTGCCCGTACAAGGCGCGTTCTTTTGTTCATGAACCGTTGCACGATCAGAATCCGGATGTGCCGAGAGGCCGTGGGACGGTAGAAGCATGTAGCATGTGTGTGCATCGAATCGATAAGGGGCAGCAACCTGCATGTGCCGAGGCTTGTTCAAATAAATCCATTTTGTTCGGAAATTTGAACGATCCGGACAGTGAAATTGCCAAGAAAATACGCACCGTCGCATCTGCTCAGGTGCGCTCTGATTTGGGACTTAATCCCGGCATCCGTTACCAAGGACTGTGACCATGTCGACATCTACTACGTCGCAACTTAAACTTGAATCAACACGATTCAAGAATCGCCTGTTTTACTTTATGCTGGCAGCCGGTGGACTGTTTGTTCTGGCGGGTATGTATGCTGTGCATATGATGGAAGAGCACGGACATATTATCAGCGGTATGAACAACCAGATTGTCTGGGGCCTTCCGCATGTATTTGCGATTTTTTTAATCGTTGCCGCTTCCGGTGTGCTGAATGTGGCCTCCATCGGGTCGGTTTTCGGTAAGGCAATTTACAAGGTTCGCGCACCTTTGGCCGGTTTGTTGTCCATTGCCATGCTGGCAGGGGGCTTGACCGTGCTGATGCTGGATCTGGGCAGGCCGGATCGCATCATTGTCGCTGCGACGAATTTCAACATCACGTCCGTGTTTGCGTGGAACATCGTGTTGTATTCCGGTTTGTTCTCACTGGTGGCTGTTTACCTGTGGACATTGATGGAAAAGCGGATGAATATCTGGTCGAAAACGGCAGGTGTTGCCGTGTTCGTTTGGCGTTTCATTCTGACAACAGGTACCGGTCTGATTTTTGCCTTTCTCACTGCGCGTCAGGCTTACGGTTCGGCCATGTTGCCGCCGATGTTTATCATACTGTCCTTTGCATGGGGAATGGCCGTGTTTCATTTGGTTCAGACCGTGATGTATGCCTGGAACGAACAGGTGTTGGACTCTGCAATCATGGACCGTAAAAAACATCTGCTTGGCATATTTGTGCTTGCCTCGTTGTACATGGTCACTGTCTATCACTTTACCAACATGTACTTTGCCAACAGAATCGGCTTTGAATATTTCATTCTGCGCGATGGCGGTATCTTTCCTGATTTGTTCTGGTGGGGTTATGTCGGATTGGGCAATATCCTGCCTTTAATACTGATTTATTTGCCGGGACTGGGAAGAAAAAAATGTGCGCTGGCGGCTTCACTCGCCGTAGTGCTGGGTGGCTTCGCATTCCTGTATGTATTCATCATCGGAGGTCAGGCATTTCCGCTCAGTATTTTCCCGGGTTATGAAGTGAGCAGCAGTTTCGGTGATGGCCAAATTTCAAGCTACCATCCTTCGATCTACGAATTCATGTTGGGGCTTTCAGGATTGGCAATTGCCTTTATCATCACCAGCATCAGCGTGCGTGTGCTGAATTTCCTGCCGCATGACAAGCCGTATATCGCAGATTAATTCAGCTGATTCATTTTTCAGATGGCTGCCATGAATCAGATGCTCATTTCTGCAGCACACAAATCCTCCGGGAAAACGATGGTCAGTATCGGTTTGTGTGCTGCTTTAAAGGCGCGGGGACATGTCGTACAGCCTTTTAAAAAGGGTCCGGATTATATTGATCCGATGTGGCTGTCTCAGGCTGCCGGACAATCTTGCAGAAATCTCGATTTGTATCTGATGGAACGGGACGAAGTAGTCTCAATATTTTCACGGCACAGTGCGGAAGTTAATCTGGTCGAGGGCAATAAGGGTCTGTACGATGGCCTTGCGCTGGATGGCAGCAATAGCAATGCGGCTCTGGCGAAGATGCTCGATCTGCCGGTGTTTCTGGTGATTGATGCACGCGGTATGACGCGTGGTATTGCACCGCTGATTCTGGGTTATCAGGCTTTCGACCGCGATATCAATATTGCCGGCGTAATACTCAATAATCTGGGTGGTAGTCGTCATGAAGCCAAATTGCGCGCCGTTATCGAACACTATACCAATGTACCGGTAATCGGTGCGATCCATCACGACGAACGGCTGAGCATCGTTGAGCGCCATCTCGGGCTGATGCCCAGCAATGAATCTCATGTCGCTACGGCAAAAATCAAGCAGATTGGCGACGCGATCGCAGAACAAGTCGATCTGGATAAATTGCTCGAATTATCGAAAATAAAACAATTAAGCGTAGCACACAAGGCCGAGATTATCGCCTTGCCCTGTAAAGGAAAAATTCGTATTGGCATTGCGCGAGATCGGGCTTTTGGTTTTTATTATGCTGATGATCTCGATGCGCTGGAGTCCGCAGGCGCTGAACTGGTGCCATTCGATACGTTACTTGATGCAAACCTGCCTTCTGTTGATGCGTTGTATATCGGTGGCGGTTTTCCCGAGACTTGTGCGGTTGAGCTCGAAGCTAACTGCACGCTGCGTGCTGATATCAGGCAGAAGATAGAGCAAGGTATGCCAGCCTATGCAGAATGCGGTGGCTTGATGTATCTGTCGCGCAGTATCGAATATCAAGGTCGTACTTTTGAGATGGTCGGTGCGATCCCAGGCGATGTGAAAATGCATGAGAAACCCATTGGACGCGGTTATGTTCATCTTGTGGAAACAGAAACGCACCCCTGGCCGCGTCCAAATGCACCTGCAAAGCAAATCAGGGCGCACGAGTTTCATTATTCTAGCCTGGAAAATCTGCCCGATGACAGTCGCTTCGCATATCATGTCGAACGTGGCTACGGCATAGACGGTGAGCGCGATGGACTGGTGCTGCACAACCTGCTTGCCTCCTATACCCATCTGCGCACCATCGGCAGCTGCTACTGGGCCACCCGATTCGTTGCGTTTATCCGGCGTCAACGTGAACTGTTTAATTCTGAATCTCTTCAATCCAGCGAGAAAATACAATGACACATTTTTCAGCAGCAATTGCTGCTTTCGATCAAGCTAATTCAGAAGATCCGAACAAGGAAATATTTGAAGGACGTGAATATCCCAAGGAGCTGCTGTATGCACAGCGCATGACCGATATGCAGGAACGCTATGCACCTGAAGCTTCTGAAGCGGTAAAGCTCGCGGTACGTGCACAGCACATCCAGCGCTGGAAAAGCCCGCGCAGCGATTTTCCGATGGATAAGCCAGGTTACATGCTATGGCGTACCGGGCTTTATAAATTCCACGCGGCAACAGCCGGGAATCTGATGAAGACAGCGGGCTATGACGATGAGATGATCGAACGCGTCAGCACCATCGTCAGCAAAAAGGGGCTCAAGACCAATCCGGAGACGCAATTGATGGAAGACGTCGTGGATCTTGTGTTTATTGAACACTACATGATCGGATTCGCCGGCAGTCATCCTGAATATGATGAGGACAAATGGATACTGATCATCAAGAAGACATGGCAGAAGATGTCTGCTCGCGCACATGATTTTGCGCTTTCAGGCAAGATAAAATTGCCGGAGGCACTGGTGCCGCTGATCCTGAAAGCCATCAAATAGCATGGATTACTTACCAATTTTTTTGAATGTCAAAGCTCAGCTGTGTCTGGTGGTGGGCGGCGGCGAAGTTGCCAAGCGCAAGGTGGGCGTGTTGCTGGAGGCCGGCGCCTTGGTGCGTGTGGTTGCGCCAGAGATTGATCATGCACTGGCGAAATTGCCGAATGTGACTGCCATCGAATCTCGTTTCGACGCGCAGCATCTCATGGGTGTCACGCTGATCATCGCTGCGACCAATGACCGCATCGTCAATAAACTCGTTTCTGAATTGGCGCGTGAACGCAATATTCCGGTGAATGTTGTGGATGATCCCGAGCTTTGCAGCTTCATCATGCCGGCCATTCTCGATCGTTCGCCGCTGATGGTGGCGTTTTCCAGTGGTGGTGCTTCGCCTGTACTCACGCGTATCATGCGCGGCAAGCTTGAAACGATTATTCCGCAGAATTACAGCCGTCTGGCAGCATTTGCCGAACGATTCCGTGAACTTGTTAAAACCCGCGTTACCAATCCGGCCAAGCGCCGCATCTTCTGGGAAAATACGCTGGATGGCGTGGTCGCGGAGAAGGTTCTGACCGGTGATGAAGTCAGTGCGGAACGGATGCTGCAGCAAATGCTTGCGGACGAGGACAATATTCAGCGCGGCGAGGTATATCTTGTCGGTGCGGGTCCGGGAGATCCTGATCTGCTTACTTTCCGTGCGCTGCGACTGATGCAGAAAGCCGATGTGGTGGTGTACGACAATCTGGTATCACAACCTATCGTTGATATGACCCGTCGCGATGCCCAGCGTATTTTTGTTGGCAAAAAACGCGCTGATCATACGTTGCGCCAGGAAGAAATCAATGAATTGCTGGTGCGACTGGCCAAGGAAGGGAAACGTGTGCTGCGCCTTAAGGGTGGTGATCCGTTTATCTTCGGTCGGGGTGGTGAAGAAATCGAGACACTGGCTGCTGAAGGTATCCCTTTTCAGGTGGTGCCTGGTATTACTGCCGCCTCGGGCGTTGCATCCTATGCCGGTATTCCTTTGACCCATCGCGATTATGCGCAATCGTGCATGTTTGTCACCGGGCACCTCAAGGATGGTACGATGAATCTCGACTGGGATGCGTTGGCCAGACCGAAGCAGACGGTGGTGGTGTACATGGGCTTGCACGGTCTGGACACGTTGTGTACTGAACTAGTCAATCATGGTATGCCTGATTCGACACCGATTGCGATCATTCAGCAGGGTACCACCCAGAATCAACGCGTTGTGACTGGCACGCTGGCGACGCTGCCCGGACTTGCAGCGATTGAGAAACCTCAGGCGCCAACGCTGATCATCATCGGTGGTGTCGTCAAGCTCCGTGAAAAGTTGCAGTGGTTTCATCCGCATAATTCCTGAGTAATTATCCGTGACAAATCAATGAGCTTAGCCAGTGAAACGGGATCAGGCCATGAATGACCTGTTGAGCCTGACACGGGCTGCGAGATTGGTCGGAGTTCCACGGGTCGTGTTACAAAAAAAGATTCAATGCGGAGAAATGGTTTCTTTTGATGGAATGGTCAGTGTCGACAGTTTGTTTGCATGCTTCCCGGATGTTCAAATTGAAGACACTGTCGAGATCGAACGGATTTCCCAGATTAAGGAACGGGCTTTTGGTAAACGTGTGTTTGAACGCGCATTGCCTGATGTTGAAGTACTTGCCGCCCGTGTTACAGAATTAAGTCAATCTCTGGCTCACAGCCAGTCGCAAGTGAAACAGTTTAATGCGTTGTTTAATAATCTGTGCGGCAAACTTGATGAGACAGGATGCCAGGCTGATTCCAGCGTGTCGATTGAAAACCTGAAATTTTGGATTAAAGATGAGGTTGCGCAGGTAATGGAGCCAGGTTTTAGTAATCCTTTGGCAATCAGAGACAATATGCTGCGCGTGATGGCGGCGCAAGTGACCGTGTTGCCGAGTGGTCACGATTTTCTGGTAGAGGGTCAGGACACATTGTTAGAAGCGGCAATGCGCGCCGGTATCCCGCTCAATTACGGATGCAGCGGCGGAAATTGTGGGCTGTGCAAGGCGAAATTGGTATCCGGGCAGGTCAAAAAAACGCGTCATCATGATTTTGTCATCTCAGAGAATGATAAGAATCAGGGTTGTATACTTTTGTGCAGCAATACTGCCGTAAGTGATGTCGAGCTTGAAGCGCCAGTTGCAGGAAGCGTACAAGACATCCCTTTTCAGCAAATAACCGCCAAGGTGAAAGCGGTTGAACCGCTCAACGCTGACATGATTCTGCTTCATCTGCAAACGCCACGTACCCAGCGTTTGCGTTTTCTCGCGGGACAGAGTGTAACTTTGCGGGTTGGTCGTAGTTTTGCTGCTGAACTACCTGTTGCCAGCTGTCCTTGTGATGATCGTAACGTGCTGTTTCACCTGCGCCGTCAACCCGGCAACCTGTTTTCAGATTACGTTTTTGAGCGTCTTAAATGCAATGAAGCCGTAGAACTGGAAGGTCCGCAGGGAGAATTTATTTTGCATGAGAAGTCTCCGCGTGCGCTGTATTTTTTCGCGTTTGATGGCGGCTTTGCGCCGATAAAAAGTCTGATCGAACATGCCATGTCGCTGAACGCCGGGTCTGTACATTTGCACTGGATCGCATCAAATCAAGATAATATTTATATGCCGAATCTGGTGCGGGCCTGGACTGATGCGCTGGATAATTTCCACTATACAGAACATGTCGTCGGTTTTGATTTGCGTTCAGTCAGCGGAAAACGAGCGGAGAGTTTGTTAAAACAACTTGAAATAATAGTTGACAAAGATTGTCGGATAATTCAAAGTGACGTTTATCTTGCAGGACCGGAATCGGCCTTAAATACAGCCGAGCAGTTCTTTCTTGGTTTAGGTTTGCCCAAGACGCGAGTTTCAGTAAATCAGGTCAAAAAACTTTAAGGAGATCAAATGGAAAAGCCTGTATGTGCCAAGCGTGCACCCTATGTGCTGGAGTTGGACGCCGGTGAATACTGGTGGTGCTCCTGCGGAAAGTCCAAATCTCAGCCGTTTTGTGATGGCTCACATAGCGGTACTCAGTTTGTACCTGAGAAACTTGTCTTGCCGGAAAAGACCAAGGTTTGGTTGTGCGGTTGCAAGGCAACGGATAAAAAGCCGTATTGCGATGGCGCACATAAACGTCTGGAAGATCACGGGCTGTAAATTTTCATAACTATTTGATTGCATTGAATTATTTTCATGTCACCCGTATTTTGAATATATTTGTAACAGATCAAAGTTCAACCATAACCTAAGGAGAAACATGATGAGATTTAAAATTGCGCTGCTATCTGGATTGCTGATGTTTGTCGTGACGGGGGCGCAGGCGGCAGATGCGTTACTCAAACCTTTTGTGCTGGCTTCGAAAAGTGCAGGAACGGTAGCTGAAAAATCCGCTCAGGTTAAAGCCGCCTTGCAAGCAGCTGGTTTCACTGTGATTGGTGAATATGCGCCCTATGCGAATGCAGATATTGTTATTGTAACCAATGACGAGTTGAAGAAAAATGCATCGGCCTCTGAATTCGGCGGATATGGTGCGGCAGAACGTATCGCTATTACCGAAGCCGGCAAAGAAGTGCAGGTCAGCTATAACAATCCGGTATATATGGCGAATGTGTACCGTATGAGCGGTGACTTGAGCAATGTGGCAGCGCAGCTTGCAACCGCCTTGGGCAAGGTTGAAGAGTTCGGTTCGGCAACGGGTATGACGGCGAAGCAGGCACGCAAATACCACTACATGATGGGTATGGAATATTTCACAGATCCAAGCGAGTTGGCAGAATACGGCAGTCATGAAGAAGCGGTACATGCGGTGGATGCGAAGCTGGCAAACAACAAGAACGGTGTTTCCAAGGTGTATCGCGTCGATGTTCCCGGCAAGCCAGAGACGGTGTTTGGTGTGGCAATGAAGGGTGCTGGCGAGAACAGGTTTATGGATGACAAGTTCATCATGGATCAGATTGATTCGCAAGCGATCAAGTCAACCGCTCATCTTCCCTATGAAGTGCTTGTGTCGGGTAATAAGGTCTATGCACTGTATGCTCGTTTCCGCATCGCGATCAACTTTCCTGATTTGAGCATGATGGGTGATCACAGTTTTATGAGCATCATGAAAGCGCCTGATGCAATCCTTAAGGCGCTGAAGACGACGGTACAAAAATAGTATTATCAGTTCAGAATGGAAAACATGATGCGAGAACAGTTGGTTAAATCAGTAAAAGCAGGTGATATTGCCGAAGTGAAAAGGATGTTGCTTGCCGGAGCGGATGTTAATTCTCGTGATGAGGAGGAAGCCACGCTGTTGATGCTGGCTTCCCATGCCGGAAATCTGGCTCTGGTTGAGACGCTTATAGAAGCCGGTGCGGATGTCAATGCGCATGATACACGCGGTTGGGTGCCGATAAGTCGTGCAGTGTATAACGCCGAACAAGATCGAGGTTTTGCGGACGTTGTGCAAGTGCTGATCAACGCTGGCGCTAACATCGAGGCTGCGATCGCTTATGGCGTTCGTCCGTTGATGCTCGCAGCAGGTTATGGTGAAACAGCCGTAGTTGAAGTGTTGTTGCAGGCGAACGCGGAAGTACTTGCCAAAAATGAGGGCGGTTACACTGCGCTGATGATGGTGAAGCAAAAACATTATGTTGATGTCGTCAATCTGTTACACGAGGCGGAACAGTTAGCCGGTGTCGGGGAAGGCAGTTGCGCAACTAAAAATGCCCCTGATTCTAATGTCATTACTTTCTTGAAGCGCGCGTAATAAACAGTAAATTTAACGGGAATATCGCTGAAATGCCCTACTTTATCTACCGCATCACCGAGCAACCTATCCGCCTTTTGAAAAATCTGGAGGAGCATGCAACCTATCGTGATGCAGCGGCGAGGGTCAGGCTTTTACGTGCGGACCTTCCGGAGGATACAACGGCAGTGATCAAAATGATGCATGCCGAATCTGAACTGCATGCAGAAGATTTGCTTAATGAAGTGCGTGTTGCTGCGCCACAACCGGGTGACGATTAGCCGGTATGGATGAGCTTGTCTTCCGGCAGATGCTGGATGAGGTGAGCGCACGTTCCTGTCCGTTCGCCAAAACTATATTAACGCGTGGTGCCGGCTGTTCGATGGCGGTCAAACGCAATATTGCCGAGCGGGAACTTGTTGTCTGTAATAACCAGAACTCGCATGAACGATGCGTCGCATTTCGTGATTTGTTGAGAAACAACTTCACTTTTGCGTTGGGTCAGTTGCATATTGACGGGCCGTTGCCACATGCCAAAGAAATGCGTATGCAATGCGGCGGACTGATCGGATTGCAGTTTGTGTTGGACGGCACGGATGAGATTGCTGATATAGACGAATTGCTGATGTTGGCGCAACAGAAATTTGGAGCGTTGGCAGGCTATCCCTGCTCACAAATTGTCCAGTTCGCAAACGCGCATTACAAGCCAAGATAAACAAATAACGGCAGTCAAGTGCTGCAGAGGAAATGATGTCAGAACAACCAACGGAAATAAAGTTGCATCAACAATCCCGTATTTTGGAAATAAGCTTCAGCGATAATGCGTGTTTTCAACTACCTTATGAGTTTTTGCGGGTGTATTCGCCATCTGCCGATGTCAGTGGACATGGTCCGGGGCAAGAGGTTTTGCAGGTTGGCAAAAGACAAGTTGGCGTGACCGGTGCTATACCTGCCGGAAGTTATGCCATGCAAATCAATTTTGATGACGGCCATGAAACAGGACTTTATGCCTGGGAATATCTTTACAACCTGGGGAAAAACCAGGCTTTGTTGTGGCAGGATTATCTTGACCGGCTGGAGTCCGCCGGTGCCAGTCGAGACCCGATTCGTTAAATACCCGAGTAATTAAATCGACTTAAATTATAATACCAGCCTAATTTTAATATCTGAATCCGGGAGCAAGTAATGAGTTTTAATGAAACTGATGTGCAAAATGCGTTGAAGAATTTGATCGACCCCAATACCAGAAAAGATTTTGTTAGTGGAAAATCGGTAAAAAATATCAAGATCGCCGGTTCGGATGTAACGCTTGATATCCTGCTCGGTTATCCTGCGATGAGTGTGTGGGGTGATATCAAGACAATGGTTGAATCGCATCTTAAAGCTGCTTTGCCAGGTATCGGTCAGGTCAGTGCTAACGTGACAAGCAAGGTAGTGCCGCATGCTGTGCAGCGGGGCGTTAAACTGGTAGAGGGTGTGAAGAACATCATCGCGGTGGCCAGCGGCAAGGGAGGGGTGGGTAAAAGTACAACCGCCGTGAATCTGGCGCTGGCACTGGCTGCTGAGGGCGCGCGCGTTGGCGTGCTGGACGCCGATATTTACGGGCCTTCCCAGCCTACCATGTTAGGTATCTCCGGTCAGCCGGAATCGGCTGACGGCAAGAGTTTGCAGCCTATGATGAGCCATGGTCTGCAGGCCATGTCGATTGGCTTTTTGATTGACGCAGATACGCCGATGATCTGGCGCGGCCCGATGGTGACGCAGGCGCTGGATCAGTTGTTGCATCAGACCAAGTGGGATAACCTTGACTATCTGGTGGTGGATCTGCCGCCAGGTACAGGTGATATACAGTTATCTCTGGCGCAAAACGTACCTGTGACCGGTGCCGTAATCGTTACCACGCCGCAGGACATCGCTCTGCTGGATGCACGCAAGGGGTTGAAGATGTTCGAAAAAGTCGGCATCAAGATCGTCGGTATCGTCGAGAATATGAGCACGCATATCTGTACACAGTGCGGCCATGAAGAACATATCTTCGGTGCGGGCGGTGGCGAAAAGATGTGTGCTGATTACGACACCGAGTTTCTTGGCGGTTTGCCGCTGGATATTCGCATTCGCGAACAGGCAGATTCTGGCACGCCGACCGTGGTAGCTGATCCGGACGGCAATATCGCCAAAGTCTATAAGCAGATTGCTCGGCGCATTGCGGTCAAGGTTGCGGACATGGCACAGGATCACAGCGCAGTGTTCCCGAAGATTGTCGTTCAGAGCACATAATCCACAGTTTTCTGGAGGCCGTGAGAGGTCGCGAATGCGATTCCACCTCGGATGCGGCTTCCCGGAAACCAACATCGGTTATTTTAAATGCCTTACTCCAAAGTTATGCCGATCAAACTCATCGAAACTTGCGGGGCACCTCAAGAGTTTGGTGAGCCCGTCATAATTCGTTCTGCCTTGAATTTCACAGGTGTTTTGCCTGATGTTCTGCATCGTCCTATGCTTGACCTGAGAATTTCGGTCACTGACAGGTGCAATTTGCGTTGCACTTATTGCATGCCGCGCGAAATATTCGACAAAAATCACGTATTTCTGCCGCGTCCTGAATTGCTCAGTCTGGAAGAAATCGCCCGTGCGGCTGCAATTTTCGTGCGTTCAGGGATACGCAAAATCCGGATTACCGGCGGTGAGCCTTTGTTGCGCCGTGGCATAGAGAAGCTGATTGAAAAATTGTCTTCGTTGCGCACCCTGAACGGCGAAATGGTCGAGATTGCGATGACCACGAATGGCGTGTTGCTGTCGGCTAAGGCGCAGGCACTCAAGGAAGCAGGTTTGTCACGCATTACCGTTAGTCTGGACGGTCTTAACGAAGCTATTTTCCGGCGCATGAGTGACTCGAATGTATCGGTCAGAACCGTTCTGGAAGGCATTGAAGCTGCGCAACGGGTTGGACTTTCTCCGATCAAGGTCAATATGGTGGTCAAGCGCGGGGTAAATGACGGCGAAATTATCCCGATGGCCGAATATTTTCGAAACACAGGGATTATCCTGCGCTTTGTAGAGTACATGGATGTCGGCAGTACGAACGGCTGGGTTATGGATGAAGTCGTGCCGGCGCAGGAAGTGGTTGATCTGATTTCTGCGCGTTACCCTTTGGTGGCGGTTGATGCTAACTGCAAAGGCGAAGTGGCGAGTCGCTGGGTCTATGCCGATGGCGCGGGTGAAATAGGCCAGATTGCATCGGTAACACAAGTTTTTTGCCATGAATGTACACGCATACGTTTGTCCACCGATGGCAAACTTTACACTTGTCTGTTCGCCGAGCAGTCCGATACTGACCTTCGCGCCCTGATGCGGCAAGAATGCAGCGATGAAACGATAAGTCGTGCGATCGCTAATTGCTGGCAAAAGCGGACTGACCGATATTCAGAGATTCGTCATGAGGCGCAGCAATTTCCTCGCAATAAAATTGAAATGTCATATATAGGCGGATAGGCATTGTCAATATTAACGTCCCCTTTTTCATCTTGCCAATATCAGCAATTTGCTGACTGAAAGCTTATACAGCGTCGCTGTCGGCGGGCTGGCCTCCTGTAAGTCCGGTTAATATGTGACTGCGGTCATATCTTTCGGGTTTTGTTTGAAAATCTGTTTCTAACCCTAAATAGTTACTCCGTAAGGGTTTATTTATCTTTTTTTAATAACCCTGTTTGTTTACCCATTATTTCGGTTGTGGGTAGGAGAATGTCAGAGTAGCATAGCGAAGATTAGTAAACGATTATATTATCAAGGGGTGTCAAGATGGAGCATGAAAATCCGAGCGGTGGAAATCGTCGCAACTTTTTAATTCAGTTAACATCAGTTGTGGGCGGTGCAGGCGTTGCGGCAGCCTGCGTTCCTTTGGTTTCCAGCATGAACCCGAGTTCCGACGTGCTGGCTAAGGCTGAAACTGAAGTTGATCTGACCGGAATACCGCCTGGCGGGATGCATACAGTCGCCTGGCAGGGGAAGCCGGTATTTGTTCTGCACCGCACGCCGGAGCAGATAAAAGAATCGCAAGCTAGCAATGGTGTGATTGATCCGGAAGCGGATGCCAAACGTGCAAAAAATCCGGAATGGCTGGTTGTACTTGGTGTATGCACTCACATGGGTTGCGTGCCAAACAAGGAAGGTCCGGGCTGGGTATGCCATTGTCATGGTAGCGTGTATGACGATAGCGGTCGTGTTACGCACGGTCCGGCGCCGAGGAATCTCGAGGTGCCGCCGTATCACTTTTTGTCAGAAAACAAATTAGTCATCGGCAAAGCATAGGAGAAATCATGGCAAATAACATAATGAATTGGATAGATGAGCGTTTTCCGCTTACCAGCTTCGTCAAGCATGACCTGACAGATTATCCAACCCCGCGTAATCTCAGCTACTGGTGGAATTTCGGCTTTCTGGCCGGCATTGTGCTGGTGCTGCAACTGATCACCGGCATATTTCTGGCAATGCATTACAAGGCCGATGTCGCAATGTCGTTTGATTCCATCCAGCACATCATGCGCGATGTGAATTACGGTTGGTTGTTGCGTTACATGCACGCAACCGGCGCTTCAGCATTCTTCTTCGTGATCTTTACCCACATGGCCAGAACCTTGTATTACGGTTCATACCGTGCACCACGCGAATTGCTGTGGTGGACCGGCCAGGGCCTGTTGTTGCTGCTGATGGCAACGGCATTCATGGGCTATTTGTTGCCTTGGGGACAGATGTCTTTCTGGGGTGCAACCGTGATTACCAACCTGTTCAAGGCAACGCCATTTATCGGCGATCAGGTAGTCATCTGGCTGCGCGGAGATTACACGGTGGGTGATGCTACCTTGACGCGCTTCTTCGCCCTGCACTATTTGATGCCGTTCGTCATTGTCGGCGCAGTGGTGATACATCTGGTGGCATTGCACAGCGTAAAGAGCAGTAATCCAAGCGGTATCGATCTGGCTGCCAAAGACAATATTCCGTTTCATCCTTATTTCACAATCAAGGATTTGTATGGTTTGGGAATTTTCCTGATCGTGTACAGCGTGTTTGTTTTCTTCATGCCTAACAGTTTGATGGAACCTGCCAACAATATTCCGGCCAATCCGATGGTGACACCGAACCATATTGTGCCTGAATGGTATTTCCTGCCTTTCTACGCAATTCTGCGTTCAGTGCCGAACATGGTGGGCGGCGTGATCGCAATGGGTTTGTCAGTGATGCTGTTTGCCTTCATGCCATTTCTTGATCGCTCACGTATTCCTGGCGGTGCACGTTACCGTCCGTTCTACAGGTTGCAGTTTTACCTGTTCCTGATCGATATGGTGCTGTTAGGCTGGGTCGGATATGTACATCCTACAGATCAGACCATCCTGATCGGTCAAGTCGCAACATTCGTGTATTTTGCTTCATTCTTCTTCGTGCCTATGATCTCCAAAATGGAGGAAAGCTGGTTAATCAAGCGTGGCCTGCCGGCTGAAGTGATGGTTCTGATTGATAGCGAAGCCAACGAAATTGCAAAAAAGCAGCTGAAAAAGAATCAACGTAATGGAGTTCAATCATGAATGTATTCCTGAAAGTAGCATTACTTTGCAGCCTCAGCGTTTATGCATGGGGTTCAGAGGAAAAGCTGGATAAAGTCGTTGTGGAAAAGGATTTGCCATCGATAGAACGCGGGGCGGAAGCCTTGATGAATAGCTGTCACAGTTGCCACAGCTTGAAGTATATCAAGTACCGTGATCTGATCGCCTTCGGCATCAGCAAGCAGAAAGTGGATGGATGGCGTGGTGAGCAACCTCTGGATACACCGCTGATGGCGCAGATGTCAGAGGCTGATGCAGAGCAGGCTTTTTCCACAAAACCGCCCGATCTGAGTCTGATGACTAAGGCGCGTGACGGTGATGAGAACTATCTGTACTCCTACTTGCTGGCCTATTACACGACAGCAGAAGGGGTGGTAAGCAATCACATCTTTCCTACAACCAAAATGCCTGATCCTCTGGGTATGAGCGGCTCGCCGGATGCTGCACAGCATGCCGTCATTGAAGGCCAGGCGCGCGATATCGTTTCATTCCTCTCGTGGGCGGCTGATCCGCACGAGGCTGAGCGACTGCAATTAGGTAAATATATTATTGGCTATCTGCTTGTGCTGACCGCCTTGTTCTATCTTGTCAAAAAACAGATTTGGGCAAGATTGAAGTAGTTTCTCGTAGTGCATGTATGAAATCAAAAACCACCGGCTTGCCGGTGGTTTTTGTTTATACGCAGCATAAAATGTTTTCGTTCGTAAATTTACAGCCACGTCAGACCTGAACAGGCTTCACAATTCTGGCGGGGTTTCAGTAATAATTTTATTAAAATCAATATGTTATGATTTTCTGATGGTTATTCGTGCATCTTCGGTAAAACAGATTTTCGGTAAAGCTGCTCCAGGGAAATATTCCTGCTGGGCGGCATGTCCTTCAGCGCCGCGTTGGCAGAGGCGATTAACGCGCGATGATCTGACAACAAAGGCTTGAGAATCTCTTCAAAATCAGCCAGCAGGGTTTCGCTTTGTTGAGCAAATCGCAGTAAAAAATCACTGCGGCGAGGATGAAATTTAGTCCACTGCCAGGCCAGAAAGTTGTCATTGTTTTTTAACCCCATATCCAGCAGCAAGTTTTTGAGTGTGGCTACAGCGGGTAATGCAAGCTGTTCGGATGTGGGTGCAACTTGCCACATCAGACCAAAAAATATACGCCACACACCGCCCAGATATTGTTGCTCCAGCATCGGAAACAGGCAAATCGGTTGCGCATCGCGTAGTTTGAATTGCAAGCCAACCAGCACATCGGTTGCGTTGCGATCTTCTGTGACTTGCGCTTGCCATTCTGAGTCGTTCAGGGTGCTGTTAAAGCGTTGCTGCAACGCTTTCCAGAAACGCGAATTCATTTGTTCGCGGATGTCATCTATTTGCTCGGCGACCAATAAACCCAGGGGTAAATTTTCGGTTTTGGCAAAAAAATCCAGAACCGCCATTTCTTCATCCATTGGTAATAACTCCTAAATTATTGAATATACTAAGTATATAAGCAAATCATGTAATTACGCGTCTAATAAGTCTTTTTTCATCTGGCCGGGCGCAGCGGCAATTTACAGTGTTGACATTGATTTTTAAACCAGACATTATCTGTCCGTGTTCGGAATAATCAAGTTTGCAGTTATTAAAATCTATAGCAAATAATAAATAATATTCCGATACAGCGCACCAAAAATATTCCGCTTTGCCTGTTCGTTCATGCCGGCCAGAGTTGGCATGAGGTCTTTGTCTGTTGGGGGAGTTCTTACGATGCACCGTTTCTTACGTTTACCTATCTTGCTGGTAGGATTGTTTATGGCTGTGAGCAGTTATGCAGCCAATAATTCGCAGCCTGCACTTACGACCGAGGACAGTTTGGGTCCGCAGGTTCAGCAGCCAATCGAGTTTCCCCATAATCGCCACGCAGGCAATCATGATGCCAGCGACCCTGCCAAGGGTGGCATGGAGATCAATTGCCAGTATTGCCATACCTACGCTCGGCGTAGTGCAGTAGCGGGGATTCCGCCGCTGCAAAAATGTATTGGCTGTCACCAGAGCATCGAATCGGTACGCAATAAACCGCGTATTGTCGAATTGTTCAAATACTGGGATGCAAAAAAGGCAATTCCATGGAAAAAAGTTCATGACTTGCCTGACTTTGTGCGTTTCAATCACGAGCGCCATATAAAGCGTTTTATCGAGCAACAGGATCGTCCTGTACAGGAAGCCTGTGGCTATTGTCACGGCGACGTGAAGGAAATGACGGTTGCGCGACGCCAAAAGCCTTTGGCGATGGGTTGGTGTGCAAGCTGTCATGAAAAAGATCATCCTGTAACGGCAGAGGGTGGTGCGCCGATTGGCAACCAGGCTTACTGGTACAGTTTCCAGAAGCCGGTAGCGGCTCAGGACGCTGCTGCGGTCATCAAGGCCCGTGGTCCTAATGATTGCTGGCAGTGCCACAAGTAGGCCGCCATGAAAATTCAAGAATTTACCAGAGAGGCTGTGATGATAGACAGTGATTCCGTAAAACAATTGGCCGGGCACCCGTTTGATCGGCGTGATTTTCTGAAAGTGTTGGGCTGGAGTGGCACCGCAGTTGCGCTATCCGGTTGCGGCAATACTTCGATTGAAGACGGTCGGGAAACAGTCGTTTCCTATGTAGAAGCAAGCGACTATATGGTTCCTGGTATCGGGGTCTACTACAATTCAACTTGTGCGCAGTGTGATGCGGGTTGCAATATCAACGGCCGGGTGCGTGAAGGCCGCGTGCTGAAGCTGGAAGGCAATCCCGATTCCGGTATCAATAAAGGCAAGTTGTGTGGTCTGGGTCAGGCGGGTGTGCAGCATCATTACAACCCGGATCGCGTGCGTGAACCGTTATTGCGTAATGGTAGCAAGGGTGAAGCCATTACCTGGGATAAAGCCTATGCACTGATTGCCGAGAAGTTGGCCGGCGTGCAGGGTGATGAAATTGCGTTTCTGTCAGGTGGTATGAGCGGGCATCTCAAGGTGCTGTTGGGTAATTATCTGGATAGCCTGGGTACCAGGAATCACTTTGTTTATGAAGCGATTGCGCCGTCAGTGGTGCGTGCGGCTAACGTTAAGGCGTACGGCGTGGAAATGCCGCGCTACCGTTTGGATAAGGCAAAAGTTGTTTTGTCGTTCGGTGCAGATTTCCTGGGTGCATGGGTGTCGCCTGTGCATTTCTCTCAGCAATACGCGCAGTTCCGTAAGGGGGTGGACGGTCAGCGCGGTGTGTTGATTCAGGTCGAGTCGAAAATGACGCTGACCGGCGCTAATGCCGACCGCTGGCTGGTCGTCAAGCCAGGTACTGAAGGCGTGCTTGCACTGGGGATTATCAATGTGTTGGGTACAGCAACAGGTGATGTGGCCGAGTTGGTTAAGGGCTACGATCCTGTGCGTGTCAGTCGTGAAACCGGCGTGTCGGTCAGTCATATCGAAAAGGTCGCCGCGCTGTTGAGAATGCGCAGTCCAAGTCTGGTGTTGGCGGGCAGCGCTGCAGAAGGTTACGCACACGGTTCGCAAAATGCTGCGGCAATCAACTTGCTGAATCAGGTGTTGGGTAACGTGGGCAAAACCATCGAAGCGCCTGTTTCCGTACCATTCCCGCAAATGGCGCCTGCCAAGGGGAATACCGCTGCGCTGAAGAGTCTGAATGACGGTCTTGCTGCCGGCAAATACAAGGTTGTGTTTAACTTTGCCGCCAATCCGGTCTTCACGGCTCCGGGCGCGATGAAATTCAAGGACAATTTCGCCAAGGCGGGTTTCAAGGTTGCATTCGCGCATTATCTGGATGAGACCGCGTTGCAGGCTGATCTGGTGTTGCCGCTGGATTCCGCACTGGAAGACTGGGGTACACAAGTTCCCGAGTATATGACGGAAGGCGCGCAAATCAATATCCAGCAGCCGCTGATGGAGCGTTTGCATGCGAATACGCGCGGCATGGGCGATATCGTGCTGGCTTTGCTCAAACAGCGCAAAGCTGATGAGTACAAGGGGTTTGAAGACTACTACGCTTACCTGCGCGGGGCCATGTTGCAAAACAAGGGCGCTTTGGGTGGCGGTGGTGTTGATGACGACACGTTCTGGAATGAGACCCTGACCCGTGGCATCGTCAAGTTGGCAGGTGCTACCGGCGCGCTGACCACTCATGCAACTGCTGCCGGTCTGGTTTTTCCGGCGCATAAGGAAGCCGATGAGCACTATCCGTTGCATCTGATTCCGGGTGTGACTGCCAGTCTGCGCGATGGTCGTCATACTAATCAGCCGTGGTTGCAGGAGTCTCCTGATCCATTGACGACCATCGTGTGGGATTCATGGGTTGAGATTCATCCGAAGAAGGCGACCGAACTGGGTATCGTCGAAGGCGATATCGTTGAGGTGACCTCCAGGACAGGATCGGTCAAAGCGCAGGTTTATCTGTTCCCGGGCATTCATCCTGAAGCGGTTTCCATCCCCGTCGGACGCGGTCATGATGCGATGGGCCGTTATGCCAAGGGTTACGGCGTGAATCCGTTCCAGATCATGGATACTGTATTTGAGGCTGCAACCGGTGAGTTGGCGATGCATGAGACGCGTGTCAAGATCAGTAAGACGGGGCAGCGCGTACTGGTAGTCAAGGACGAAGGCGCTGCGGGCGCACTGCAAATGGGCAGAAAGATTGCTTCGCGCGTGTCCACCGATCAAATTGATTTGTCGAAGGAGGTCTGAGTTATGTCGGTAAGCAATTTATTAGAGAATTGGTCACAAGTCAGGCATGAGCACCCGGTTAATGACAAGCCACATGACCCGTACAAGTGGGCAATGGCGATTGATCTGGATGCCTGCACGGGTTGCAATGCGTGCAGCGTGGCGTGTTATGCAGAAAACAATCTGCCTGTCGTAGGTAAAGAGAAATTTCAGCACGGTCAGCAAATGCACTGGATGCGTGTTGAGCGTTACTGGGACGAAGACGGTCGCGAGTTCCCGGATCAGGGCTTCCAGTTTCTGCCGATGATGTGTCAGCAGTGCGAGGCGGCTCCGTGCGAAACGGTCTGCCCGGTTGCTGCGACGAATCACACGGCAGACGGTTTGAATTCGCAGATTTACAACCGCTGTATCGGTTCGCGTTACTGTTCGGCTAACTGTCCGTTCAAGGTGCGTTATTTTAACTGGTACGATTATCCGACCACCGAAAATGTCTGGCCGGCTGAGATGACACAACAGTTGAATCCCGATGTGTCGGTTCGCGGCAAGGGTGTGATGGAGAAATGTACGTTCTGCGTGCAACGTCTGTCCGCTGCCAAGGTGACGGCCAAGGGTGAAGGTCGCATCGTTCGTGAAGGTGAAGTGCAGACGGCCTGCCAGCAGGCTTGTCCGACCAGCGCCATTTCTTTCGGCAATATTGTGAATCCTGAATCGCGTGTTCACAAGCAATGGGCGGCGCAACAGGTCGAACTGGATAAGGACAAGCAAGCCAAGAATGAAAAAGAAGAAGGACCGGGCCTGCGTGGTTATCGCATTTTGGAAGAATTGCGTGCCTACCCTTCAGTGATGTATCTGGAACGTGTGCGCGAAAGCGCTGTGTAGTCGGTAAGGCTAAGAACTACTTTAAGGAATGACAATGAAAGATATCCGCGAAGACATCGCTTGGGCAAAGATCAATCAGGACGTGATGAAGAGTCTGGAAAACCCGCGTAAGTTGTATTGGGTGATCCTGTTTTTTGCACTGATGGCATTTGGTTTTGGCCTGGGCTGTGAGGTTTATCAGTACCAGACCGGTATGGGTGTGGCCAATTTGAACAATCCGCAGGTGTGGGGGCTGTATATCGCCACCTTCATCTTCTGGATCGGCATGAGTCACTCCGGTACCTTACTGTCAGCGATTCTGCATCTGATGCACGCCGACTGGCGTAAGCCGATCTACCGCTTCGCCGAAGCGATGACCACGTTCTCATTGATGACCGCTGGTTTGTTCGTGATGGTGCATATCGGTCGCTTATGGCAGTTCTACTATGCGCTGCCCTATCCGAACGACCGTGGTATCTGGCCTAACTTCCAGTCGCCTCTGCTGTGGGACGCGATGGCTATTTTTACCTATCTGAGCTCTTCCGTTTTGTTCCTGTTTGTCGGAATGATTCCGGATCTGGCGATTGCACGTGACAATATGCAAGCCGGCTGGCGTCAGAAGCTTTACACCTTGCTGGCATTGGGTTGGGAAGGTACGGATCGTCAATGGCGCAATTTCCGCGTGACTTATCTGACCATCGCCTGTTTCCTGATTCCATTGGCCGTGTCGGTTCACTCGATCGTGGCGTCTGACTTCGCCATGTCGCAACAACCAGGCTGGCATGTTACCTCCTTCCCACCGTATTTCGTGGCAGGTGCGTTGTATTCCGGTTGTGCTGCGATCATCACGCTGTTCATCATCTTGCGCTATGTGTTCAAGTTTGAAGAATACATGACGTTGCCTATCCTGAAAAAGATCGTACGTCTGACTTTTGCGATCGCCATGGTGTGGACTTACCTGAATGCGGTTGAATTCGCATCTGTGTGGTATTCGCATGATCAGGTATCGAAAGATGTGTTGATCCAGAAGATGACGGGCAATTATTCACCATTCTGGTGGGGTATGATTTTCTGTGGTTCGGTCGTGCCTTTGGTGTTCGCAATCAAGCGTTTTCAGACCAATATTCCGGTACTGTTTGCAACCTCGTTGTTGCTGAATCTGGGTATGTGGCTGGAACGCTGGATGATCGTAGCGCCGACTTTCTCGCATGGTTACTATCCATGGACATGGGATCACGATCAATGGCCATCGATTGTTCAATGGGGTATGGTATTCGGCAGCTTCGGCTGGTTCACCTTGCTGTTCCTGTTGTTCTGCAAAGTGTTCCCATCCGTGTCCATGTATGAAGTGAAGGAAATGGTTTATCACCGTACTTTGCATCTGAAGAAGAGTGAAACTGCTGAACAGGGAGCGCACTAATCATGAGTAAACGTCATTTACTTGCGTTGTATAGCAACTTTGATGAAGCTGAGGCGGTCGTCAGGGAATTGCGCAATACGACGATCAACGGTTTCGATGTCAACGATGACATGATCGTCAAGTCACCGATCGAACATCCTGAAGTCGAGGAATTTCTGGGCGATAAGCCGGTGTATGTGCAATGGTTCACGTTGTTCGGTGCGCTGATGGGCGGATTGTTTGGTTTTTTCCTGATATCGGGCGCACAGGCCAACTTTTACATGCAGATGAAGGGGGGGAAGCCGATCGTGCCGTTCCCGCCTAACTTTGTACTTACGTATGAGATGTTTATTCTGGGTGGTGTGTTTATTACGATTTTGGGATTTTTGGTCTGTGCCGGTTTGCCTGCCAAGCGCTCGCCGTTGTATAGCGCCAAAGTTTCGATCGACAATATTGCAATTCTGGTAAATGCCGAGGAGGCCGCGATCAGCGTGTTAAAGGCAATTTTCACCAAGCACAAGGCATTGGAAATTCAGGAAGAGGCAGGGAAATGAAAAAATTATCCTTAGCAGTGATGAAACCCCTGGCCATTCGACTAGGCGATCACAAGACAGTCGCCAAGTCGCTGGTTATTACTTTGATGTTGGCCCCAACATTTGCGCAGGCATGGCCGTGGTCCCAGGATATGGCCAATCAGGTCAGCATAAAGCCTCAGGAAAGTGTTGATCCGGCTAATCCGGGTATGGCGCTGTTTCCGAAACGCTCACAACCGGTTGCGGGTACTACGGTTATGGTCAAGGATCTGGATTCGGCCAAGAAGATGGTCAATCCTGTTGCATCTGACGATGCCTCCGTTGCCAAAGGCAAACATCTGTTTGGCATTTATTGCACGCCTTGCCACGGCAAATCGGGTACGGGTGATGGCTTTGTGGGTGAAAAGCTGACATTGAAACCCTGGGATCTGACCTCGGGTAGTCAAATGCACGCTTGGGATTCCAAGGATTATCCCGATGGTTATATTTTTGGCTATATGTCGTTAGGTGGCGCTGTGATGCCCAGCTACGCAAATGACCTTTCAGCGACAGAGCGCTGGCACGTGGTTAACTATGTGCGCAAAGCTCTGCAAAAAGGTCCGGCTGTAACAGCGTCGGCTCAGTCGAAATAGGAGGCTATAAAATGTTGGCATACAGTAATTGGGCTGTCTTGACGGTTAGTTTTGTGGTGGTGCTGTCGCTGGCCTTGAGCGGCGTGGCATTGTGTTCGGTGTTGCATCTGGTCGGTGCGCAGTGGCGTTTCAATGTGCGGCATCTGGCCGTTTCTTTATACGCGCTGTTTCCACTGGCATTCGTGCTGTTGGTCGTATTGCTGGCAGGGGGTGAACATACGTTCCCGTGGTGGGGACTGCCCGTCGGTGCTGAGGTGCATATGCCCGGGTGGTATCAGCCACACTGGCTGATGTCACGTGAAGTGGTCGGCATGATATTTATGGCTGCGTTGTACTGGGTTTTTATTCAGCGTCAGGCGGTGAGTGAAAAGAGTGCTGAAGATGCGGCCCGTTTTCACTCTGTTGCAACCTGGATTCCATTCTTTTTCGTACTCTATAGCACGATGGTAGCGTGGGATTTCGAAATGACGCTTGTTCCTCACTGGCACAGTGCAATTTACGGTTTGCAGCAGTTCGTCAGCAATTTCGGCATGTTCCTGGCTTTTCTGACTGTCTGGATTTACGTATTGAACAGCGGCAATAAACTGGTCACGCCCGTGCCTGACAAAATTTACAACTACATGGCGCAGATGATGTTGTCGTTTACGCTGTTATGGATTTACAGCTTTGACGCGCAATATCTGACCATCTGGTACGGCAATATCGGAGATGAAACGGACCGTCTGTTTGCGATGCAAGATGGCGATTACACCTTCATCTGGTGGTCCATGATTGTGCTGAAGTTCGTTGTTCCTTTTGTTGTTTTTTGCTTTCCCAAGCCACGCCATAACGTTACTGCTATCAATGCAGTAGCAATCTGTATTATCATTGGCACGCTTTTCGAACGTTATGTTTGGATTGGTGGCGTAACTGGCACGGGTAGCTACCCGTTTGTAGCCAGTATCGTGGTTGGCGGTACCGTTGCACTGACCGGATTTTTCCTGGTTCGCGGCTACATGCAAAGCAGAAATTTAATTAAGGGGTAACCTAGTAATGATGAGATTGTATTCGGGGACAGTTTGCCCCTACAGCCATCGATGCCGGATCGTTTTGTTCGAAAAGGGTATGGATTTTGAAATAATTGACGTTGATCTGATGGACAAGTCCGAAGACCTCGCGTTGATCAGTCCAAGTAACAAAGTTCCTGTGCTGGTCGAACGTGATCTGGTGTTGACAGAGGCTAACATCATTAACGAATATATTGATGAACGTTTCCCGCATCCACAGTTGATGCCGGCAGATCCTGTCATGCGTGGTCGTGCACGTTTGTTTTTGCATCGCTTCGAGCAGGAACTGTACAGCAATGTGAACGTGATCATGCAAGGCGGGAAATCTCTGGATAAGGCGCGTGCAAATATCCGTGATAGTTTGACGCAGTTGGCACAAATTCTTACTAAGCAAAAGTTTTTGCTGGGTAACGAGTTTTCAATGCTGGATGTTGCAATAGCTCCGCTGTTGTGGCGTCTGGATCACTTAGGTATTCAGATGGGACGTGATGCAGTGCCTATGATGAAGTATGCTGAGCGTCTGTTCTCTCGTCAGGGTTTCATCGATTCACTGACCCCAGCTGAAAGAGCCATGCGTAAATGAGCGATCTGTCTACTCGTCCCTATCTGATACGTGCTATTTATGAATGGTGTGTGGACGGTGGTTTGACACCCTATCTGGCAGTTCGCGTCAACGAACAGACTGAGGTTCCGGTCGCCCATGTCAAGGACGGGGAAATCGTGCTGAATATAAGTTCGGGCGCGGTGCGTAATCTGGAATTGGGCAATGAGTATATTACCTGCAGCGGACGTTTTGGCGGTGCATCATTTGATTTGATTGTGCCGGTTGCGGCTGTTATCGGAATATTTGCCAAGGAAACAGGGCAGGGGCTGGTATTCCAGGGTGAGGATACCGGGATTCCGCCATCTGCCGGGCCGGAAAGTAAACCGGCAGCACGCAAACCTCAGCTTACAATTGTCAAATAGATGAGTCCGAATCATGCGGTTGATTAAGACGCAACCTGGTTTGATTCCGTTTTAAAAGCCTCTGCTGTGATCCAGCAGAGGCTTTTTGTTTTGAATAAAGTTTCATGGCAGGATTTTTCCTCAGCGTTCGATGTGCATTGGGCTATGAAATTTTCCGTTACATTTAACTTGATTAAATACGCGATGGTGCATAATGCGACCACACCTTAAGAGCAGACTAATGAATCAGAGGAAAGTCCGCTTAAACCACCACTGAAGCATAATCTGACGATGATCAATTCGAAATCTCTGGGTATTCCCGGCATACCTGCCTCCATAGATACGTTGCTGTATGGGGCAATGTACACGCTGATTGTGGATAGCGTCCCGGCGCATCTGAGCGTGATTATTCAGGCACTCAATACCAATCTCAAGACGGGCTGCGTTTGTGTTTTGGTAACGCAAATGACGCCGGGTGTTTTTCTGGCCAGCGCGCAATCTTCAGGTTTCGATTTCAGCAAAGACATCGAAAATAGCAGGCTGTACTTATTCAGCATGGAAGGCGATTACACGACGAATATATTCCGTCATGGCATCGGGCGTTTTTTGCAGGAGTTTGATTATTTTCGGGTGCCCAAGGAGAGCTTTTTCCTGTTTGATCAGGCAGGCGATTTGTTTACCATGAACGATCAGAATATTGCTCAGACCCAGGCGATGGAGTATCGCGATTGGATGAATGCCTCAGGCAATACCGCACTTTTTCTGTTCTCTGATAACAAGGAAAGACGATCACAGTCCATACTGAGTTGTTTCAGCGGGGTGGCGCGGATTAATCAGAGCAAAGTCGGACTCGAGTTGTTGATTGATTTCTGGTATTCAGAGGATGGCGCCATTGCTGCCAAGGCCTTTCCGGTCACGCTTGACCGGACAGGTTTCATTCGTGTCGATTCCAGCTTGCCGCAAGAAGCGATTAAGGAATATCAGACTGACAATATTACCGGGGACAAGAGCAGCGTATTTTATTATGGTCCGGACTTTGATGCTTTTCGTGCCACAATTAATCATGTGGGCGAATGGAAGCAGGCTCAGAACCTGGTTCAACTGGTCTATATCAGCAGGGAAGCCGCTCTGGCTACGGTGGTCATCTCGCTTGATCGCAATAGCGATCTGAAGCAGATTGCCGAAATCGTGCACTATTTACGACTAAATCGGGGAAACAGGCTGCGAATCGTCATCAAAGAATCTGATTTTTCACTTCGTTACCTGAATGAATTGCTTTTTTTACGCCTCGGTGCCAATCTGATCATACCGCAACAAATAACCAGACAGCGCCAGCAACTGTTGTGGGAATTACTGGCGGGACAAATTTATACCCGCAAGATAGAGAAGGATTTCGAGTTGGCTTTTGCCAGCATTATTGCCAGTGATCATAAGGGTTATGTAGACCTGCCAACATTCTGCGGCGAGTCACAGGCGATGGTTGAAAGGGGCGGGGTTCTGGATATTCCCCTTGCGCTGATTATCGCCAGTTATCAGCCTGATGCATCGCTGCCTGAAGTTCTCAGTCAGATCAACATCGTCAGGAAAGGCGATATCTTCTCCTCGGATGACAAGTATTGCTATCTTTTCATGCATGCATGTGCAGAGGAAAGCATGCACACGGTATTTTCACACATTCTCAATAACCAGCCGGATGCGCTTTTTGCACAGATTCGTTATATTTCTAAAAGAGAACACATTCGTGAGGCGCTCCAGCTCATTGTGCAATCAGGGGATATTTCGCTGGTTACCAATTTCAGCGCAGCCATCGAGCAGGTTAAGGCGAGTCGAATAATGAATGAAGAGGTTGTTCAACTGCCAGATGAAGCTAGTGTTGTAGCTGATGAGATGGTACTGCAGGTAAAAGAGATCACTTCTCAATCGAGTGTTCCAATGGCGCATGAACCAATCGATCCAACCGAGACACCTTCAAATGAAATGCAGCCTGCGATGAAGGCTGAATCCACGGAAATTGAGAATTTGCTAAGTCGTCTGATGTCCGGCGCCAAATGAAATGTTTGCTTTCATGAAAGTCTGAAATGTTAACAAAAACTATTTTATGTAACATATTGATTTTATTTGTATTTATTCTTGGCGCTGATGCGGCTGAAATTATTGGCAAGCCTTTGTTGTCATCATCCGTCAGTGAAAAAATGCTGGGCGATCAATATGAAGCAGGCGAATATTGGGCGGTAGGCAGTCAGGGGCTGGATTTATTGAAAACTCAATCCGTAAATGAAGATCTTCGTATGAAAATTGCGGATAGTCTGGCCTGGACAGGGCGTTACGCCGATGCAATCGTCCAGTATAAAATATTGGCCAAAACAGCCTTGTCGGACAGGGCTGCTATCGGGTTGGGCAATGTCTACCGCTGGAGCGGGAGACCTGATCTTGCGATGACGCAATACCAGCAGGTGCTGAAAACACAGCCTGAGAATCCGGATGCAGTGGACGGAAAAACCAGAGTAAGTCGGGAACTTCGTCCTGCAACCAGTGTTGTTTTTGCCAGAAACAGCGATTCGAACTCCGTCGTGCAAAATGGTGGCGAGATCAGTCATCGCTGGCGTGCTGATAATCCGGCACTTAAATATGAGCTAGCGCTCAATCTTAACCGGCTGTCGATGCCGCCGTTGAACACTTCGCAGCGTGATGTCAGAATGAGCGTTGAGCATACCGGGTTGGGGCTGGCGCCCAGACTCGATGTCTCTATGCAGCAAGGACCCACAACCAAGGTGTTTGGGACGCTTCGACTGCGGCTTGATGATGCTCCTGAGCTGCATATGACCATCGGTCATGTCAACTGGGGGAAAATGGCATTTCAGCCTCAGGCTTTACTGAATGGTCTGACCGCAACGCAACTAGGGGTTGATGGGGCATTGATTACACGTGCCGGAACGATCAGTGCAGTTTACAACGGCTATCAGATATCCGACGGCAACCAGATCCAGGATGCCAACATCCACTTTTCTCCGTCATGGCGCCCACTGGGGCCGGACTTCCGGTACTACATCGGGCTTTCAGGCCATTTTGCGCAGAGAAATGTACCCATCTACTGGTCGCCGCAGACGGGTTATCTCAGTACGGACATTGGTTTTACCAATGAATGGTCTTTGGCCAGCGGCGAATATTCAATTTATGGGCAGCGCGGTTTCGGTGTGGGCGGTGAAGCGCTGAACTCGTATAACATGGGTTTCGCAGCCAAGCGTTACCTCAATCATGACTGGGCTGCCTCGATGAGTGCCGGTTCTCAGGTCAGTCAGCGCGTCGGCGCCTACAAGTCAAAATACCTTACTCTGGGTACAGAAAGACTCTGGTGATTATAAGCCGGAAGATATGGGTCGCAACGATGACCCTGGTATCCATTGCCTTTGTCTACATATACTATCGACTGTTGGGTGGCTGGAATGTGCATGCCACCGATTTTATCTGGGGCAGTTCTGTGATGACAGGTATAACCGGCTATCTGACGGTGTTCATGGCAATCCTGGTGTTGCGCTACTTCGTTCTGATTGTTTTTTCCTATCTGGAACATCTGGACAATATCCGGCGTCATGAACGCGAACTTGCGCTGGGCAAGCCTACGCCGGACGCTGACAGGAAGTTACCTTTTGTTACCATCGTCGTCCCTGCATATAATGAAGGCATGATCATCAAGGCTGCCATCGGGTCTTTGCTCGAAATCGATTATCCCAATTACGAAGTGCTGGTTGTTGACGATGGTTCGACCGATGACACCTATGAACGTGCGCTGGAAATGGTCAATGTGACGGACAAGTGTATCGTGACGGTGATCACCAAGGCCAATGGCGGCAAGGCTAATGCACTCAACACGGGGATGACCTATGCAAAGGGCGATTTCATTCTCAACATGGATGGCGACTCCAAGCTGTCTCCGAATACGCTGCGCGATTGCATCAGGCATTTCGATGACCCGCGTATCGGTGCGGTGGCGGGAAACGTCAAAGTCTATAACCGGGATAATTTGATTACCCAGGTTCAGGCGCTCGAATATGTCGAAGGATTGGCGCTGTCACGCAAGGCGCAAAGTTACACCCGCTCTGTCAACATTATCCCCGGTCCGCTCGGCATGTTCCGCAAGAATGCGCTGTGGCAGGTTCGCGGTTACGACGACGACACCTTTGCAGAAGACTGTGATCTGACGCTCAAACTGCTGTTTGAAGGCTGGCATATCGTATACGAGCCAAGAGCGATCGCATGGGTCGAGTCGCCAAGCCGCCTGATTGATCTGCTCAAACAACGTTACCGCTGGACGCGCGGTATCCTTCAGGCGATCAGAAAACATGCCTGGAGTCTGGCTCATCCTTTTCAGTCGGGCGTCAATGGCTACATACTCTGGTATATGTTGTTCGAGGGGGTGCTCTGGCCGGTCTCCAACGTTTTCGGCAACATTTTTTTTGCTTGGGTTGGTATCGAATATGACGTCACCACGCTGCTGGCTTTCTGGTGGCTGCAGTTATCCATACTCGATGTGGCAGCCGCCGCGTATTGCGTTATCATTGAAAAAGAAGACATGCTGCTTATCGCTTATGCCCTGGTGTTTCGTGTATTCTATTTAATCGTCGTCGATGTGGCAAAAATCTTTGCCAGTTTTGAGGAACTCATCGGTACAAAGATGAGTTGGGGAAAACTTGAGCGAGAGGGGAAGCTCTGATGGATCTGGTGTCAATTTTTTCAACGGTCGTTTTGGTGACCACGATCGTCACATTAATCTTGGCGCTTGCCGCCTATTTTGCCTACAAGGTGAGGGAGTGGCGCAAGCCGAAATCTTCCGGCGGAGGCAAAATCTCAGCGGATGGGGTATTCGAGCCGATTTTTTTAAAGCGTCACATGCTGAGCAGCCTGGAGCACTCGCCAGATGAACACATTGTCAGTACCTGAGAGTGTATTCTCGAAAGTCAGGAATTCCCCGCTGATTTTTCTCCCTATTGTTTTTATAGGGATTTATGCACTGGCTTCATTGTCGTATACGCTGGTCATGGAACGCGAGGGGTTTGGTAAAAATAATAACCATGCCATCGTGGCGGACACGCAGGGTTCGATGCCTGCAGATGTCGGTTTTGAAACGCCGAACCTGATGCTGAATAAACTGCCCCAGGCAGTCGCTGATATCAGCGTTGCCCCTTCCGATATCTATCTTTTTAATTCCGGCAGCACGCGTGACTATTTCGCCTCAAAAGGCGAAAACTATGAACTGATTCTGGATCAGTGGCATTATTATTTTGCGGATCGCGGTATAAAGTATGTCGAACTGAAGGATGAGAACTTAAAATCTGGCCTGAAACCGGGTATTCTGATTTTGCCCTCGACCGTCGTCCTCAGCGTGCAGGAAAAGGCTGCTATTAAGGATTTTGAAAAAAGAGGCGGCAGCGTACTTGCGACCTGGGCTGCGGGAAGCAGGAATGGTAACGGTGAATTGCCAAATTATGAATTCCTGCATGAACAGTTCGGCATCAGGGTATCGGGCGAAATTGCAGCGCAGGATAAAGAGAAATTTCTGGTGGTGTTCGGTGAAACGCCCGTTGCTCACAGTCTGCCCGCAGGGAGCAGGATATGGCTGGGCCTTGAAAATATTCATGAACACCCGTTGCGCGTTACCGGCGGCGAAAATATTGCCGGACGTTTCATGGATGGCGTTCGTACGCCAAACCGTGCTGCGGGAAACGAGGCGGTTGTTTATACTGAGACGGGTTCATCGAGGCGGGCTTTCCTGGCTTTTTCGGAAAATTCATGGCGCTTCGAACAGAAAAATATCTACACGCTGCTTGACGATGTTTTCAAGTGGCTGCATCGCAGCCCTGATACCTATCTTGCCAGCTGGCCTTACCCTTACCGTGCCGCGCAAATACTTGAAATGGACACGGAACAGGGGTTTCCAAATGCAACCAGACTTGCAGCCTTGCTCGACTCAAACGGTTTTAAAGGAACTTTTTATAGCCTGACTTCAGTTGCCAGACAATATCCTGATGCCGTCAAGCAGCTCGAAACCCGTCATGAGATCGCATACCACGGCGATGTGCACAACGCCTTCAAGGGAGAGTCCAGGGAGCTGCAATCTGAACGTCTGGATGCAATGCAGCGCGAGTTGCGCCCGCTGGTAAATGATCCTTCTAAACTGACAGGCTTCAGGCCGCCTTATGAACTGTCGGATCAGGTTGTCGAGTCGCTGCTGTTTGAAAAAGGTTTCAGGCACATCCTGCCGAATTCTGACACCACCAATTCGATGCTGCCTTACCTTTCGTTGGTATCGCCTGCTGATTTTCAGAATGGGCTGATCGTGCTGCCCAGAACGCAACGCGATGACATGAATTTTATGAAGGAAAAAATAAGCAGCCCGGATATCACCAGAGAAATGGAGGAGGACTTTGACCAGACAATGGAAATAGCTGCACTCGGCGTATTAAGCGTGCACAGCCAGAATTTTGAAGCCGGCAGTGAAGTTACCAGGTCGACTGCGGAGTTTTTTGCTTATATCAGGTCGTCGGGCAACAAGGCGTGGGTTGCACCCAGTGGGGCAGTCGAGTCATGGTGGCGCGAGCGTGCTTTGTTTAAATCTGAGCTGACAGGCAGTCTGCAGAAAATGCTTTTAAATGTCACCATCGGGCAAATAAACAGAAGTGCTGCAATTGTCATTTTAAATCCGGCCAAGGGATTGCAGCCGAAAATCAGCGCTGCGGGATCTGGTGCGAATCTGCCTGTGCTGGTGCCTTTGGATAAATACAGGACAGCGATCGTGTTTAATGCGTTGCCGCCCGGGAATTATCGCTATTCGCTGAGTTACTAGGCGCCTGAGTTACAAGGAAAATAGGGTCAGACTCGAATTAGCCCCCGAATTGGCTTTGAGTGTGATATTGCAAGACCTGACCCCGGATTTAC
>JAPLQK010000088.1 GCA_026399735.1 Pseudomonadota bacterium | reverse complement strand
TTGCTGCCCGACACGATCTTGTACTCCAGCAAACGGCACTCAATTGCACCATTGAATAAGGGCGTGCGTTTGGATGGCGACAGGCGCATTAATTTCAGGATGGCTTTGTCAGCGGTAAACAGATAAGCCGTCCAGCCGCCGAATTTCCGCTTCAGCGCATCGCCCAGTTTCGGGTAGAGCTCAGCCAGTTCATCCAGTTCGCCCATCCGCTCGCCGTAAGGCAAATTTGCCACCATGATGCCGTGATCGGCCGGCGCCGATATTTCCAGAATATTGGCCTGATTAAGTTCCACGCAGTCCGACAATCCGGCGTCATGCAGATTGCGCCAGGCGGTTTTCATCGCGTCGCCATACATATCGCTGCCGTAGATTTCCAACGGCTTCGGCGGCAACTGCGCAGCGATGGCCGCATCTTTCATCGCCTGCCATTTGGCCGCTTCAAAGTTGAGCAGCTTCTCAAAAGCGAAACGACGGGCAATGCCCGGCTGAATATTCAACGACATCTGCACCGCTTCGATCAAGAAAGTACCACTGCCGCACATAGGATCGAGCAACGGCGTACCCGGCTTCCAGCCGGATAAACGCAGAATTCCGGCTGCCAGATTTTCACGAATCGGCGCGATATTGGTGAGCTGACGCACGCCACGCTTGAACAGCGGATCGCCGGAAGTATCCAGATACAGCATCAGCTTTTCGTCTTCGATGAACACATGAATACGCACGTCAGGCGTTAAGGTGTCTACACTGGGACGCTCGTCGCAGTGCGCACGGAAACGGTCGCACACCGCATCCTTGACCAGCAAGGTGATGAACTCCAGGCTTTTGAGCGCACAGCGTATCGCCGTGGTATTCACCCTGATAGTGTGCGTCACGTTAAACCAGCGCTGCCATTGCAGATCGAACACCGCCTTGTAAATATCCTGCTCGGTACGATAGTAAGTTTCCTTGACGCGCCACAACACACGGCTGGCAACACGGCTTTCCAGATTGACGCGATAACACAGCGGCCAGTCACCGGAAAAATGTACGCCGCCCTCGGTCGCACGCACGTTTTGTGCGCCCATTTCGACCAGGTCACTAAACAATACGGTTTCGAGGCCGCGCGGGCAGGGAGCAAAAAAATCAGTCATAAGAAACTTTTAAAATGGTTTTACAGTGACAAGGATGACCACAGCGGTCAGGATAAGAACGGGAATTTCGTTGAAAAACCGGTAAAAAATGTGGTTGCGTACATTTTCATCGGCAGCAAATCGTTTGACCAGTATGCCGCAATAATGGTGATACGCGTACAAACCGACTACCAATGCAACTTTTGTGTACAGCCATCCGCCACTAAATCCATAAATAAACCAAAGACTTAGGCCAGATGCGATCGCCAGCCAGGAAATCGGCGTGACAAAGCGATACAACTTGCCTTCCATCAGTTTCAGACGTGCGATCTCGGCAGGTTCGGTCGCCATCGCGTGGTTGACGAAAATTCGCGGCAGATAAAATAATCCTGCAAACCAGGAGACGACGAAAATGATGTGAAACGCTTTCAGCCACAACATACAAAACTCTCAATAAAACACGCGTAAGTCGGATTATACAGGCAGGCACAGTCCATCCTGCCAATTACTGCGCCAGCCTCTTTCTGAACAACACCAGCGAGACGTAATATCCGACCAGCGCGTAAGCTGCCAGCACGGCCACGTCCGCCATAATATGGATCGGCACAACGCCGTTCAGCAAAGGGCGCGCCAGATTCACGGCATGGGTCAGCGGCAACATGAACGACACAGCTTGCAGCATCGCCGGCAACTGATCGACCGGAAAGAATACGCCGCACAACAGCGTCATTGGGGTGACGACCAGCGTGAAGTAGTACATAAAAAACTCATAACCGGGAGCGAGCGCCGTCACAATCAGACCCATCGCGGCGAAACACAGCCCCACCAGCAAGGACAACGGGATAATCCACAATGACATCATCGAGTGCGACAGCCCCAGTATCCAGATCACCATCAGCACGGCCACGCCCGACAACAGGCTTTTGCTTGCCGCCCAGAACATTTCCGACAATACGATGTCGTCCAGCGTGATCGGCGTGTTGAGGATAGCTTCCCAGGTGCGCTGCTCGTGCATGCGCGCAAAGCCTGAATACAACGCCTCGAAACTGGCGCTGTTCATGGTGCTGTAACACACCGTCCCGGCGGATAAAAAGGCGATATAGGACATCCCGCCGATTTGCGGCAGCATGCCGCCCAGACCATAACCCAGGCCCAACATGTAAATCACCGGATCGGCCAGATGCCCCAGAATGGACGGGCCAGCCATCTTTTTCCAGACCATGTAATTGCGCCGCCAGATCGGCACGAAGCGCAGGCTCAATTGCGGAAAGGCGTAGTGATTAGTTTTCATCTTTCAACCGTTTTCGCACTACCGCTTCCGGCAATTGCTTGTAATTTTCCGGGCTGGCTATGCGTTTTCCAGATTTTTTCTCCAAATCTTGTCGTGCTGTTCCGGCAACCGAACCGCCTGCAACGGCTGCATCGCGATTTTCGGCATAACCCTGCGCGTCCTTATTGCGGGCAATCTCAGTCGTGGAAGCCTCGCCCAGCATGCTAAATATCAGTTCTAAATCATTCATGTGATCGCGCAAATTGTCCGCCGGTTTATCCAAACTTTTGAACGCTTTGTATTCGGCCGGCGTCATGCCGAAGGTGGCGCGACTGATTTCAGCGGTGAGGATGGCATATTCGCGCTGCGCCTTCACGCCGCGCTTTTTCCATTCGTTGGTCAGCTCGTCGCGAATGACAATGCCGCGCACCCGCTTCTCTATCCATTCGTCGCTATAACCTTTGGCTTGATATAGCCCGCGCATCCTTGCCGCCGCGAGTTCGGGATTCTCGATTTCTTCCAACCGCTCGTAACCAACTTTAGCCAACCAGCGCTTGAAAGGCTCAGCCTTGGGTGATGGGATAGACTGAATGAGTCTCAGCAATTGTTCGGTATCCGCCACATCGGTAAACCGTTGTTTACCATCAGGCGCGGTCATTTTCAAACCGTTACAGTTTGTAACGGTTTCATTACCTTCCGCGAGCAAACGTTTCTTCAAAACCCGCCAGTACACTTGTGGGTTTTGACTATCCGTCAACGCGGCGACCACATCTACCACCGCAAAGAGCCAGCGTTGCGTCTGCTCATCCCAAGATGATCGGATATTTTGCGATTCAAATAGTTTGATATTGCTCATAACATTTCGGCTTTCATTCCCGCATCTCCCGTCCGGTGAGTTTGAGGAACACATCTTCCAGATTGGCGGGGCGATGGACGTAGCGCAATTCCGGGTGTTGTTGCAATTCGAGCAGCAGCGGATGCGCGTCATTCACGTAGCAGAATACCGATTCGCCGCTTTCTTCAAAACGCTGTACATGACCCGCAGCATGACTTTGTGCCCAGGCCGCCGCATGTTCACCGAACACCTCGATAACTTCCGGCTCAATGTTATCGGCGATCAGTTCGCGGGGCGACCCCTGGCTGATGATGCGCCCGTTATCCATCACCGCAAGCCGATGGCACAGCCGTTCGGCTTCATCCATAAAATGTGTGGTCAGCACCAGCGTTTTGCCGCGTGCGGTCAACTCGCGCAGACGCTGCCAGATCAGATGGCGCGCTTGCGGATCGAGGCCGGTAGTCGGTTCATCGAGGAAAATCACATCGGGATCATTCACCAGCGCACGCGCCAGCGTCAGCCGCCGCTTCATCCCACCCGACAGCGTCGGCACTTTAACGTCACGCTTATGCGTCAGATTCGCAAATTCCAGCAGTTCCGGCAGGCGCGCCTCAATCGCCGCATCCGTCATGCCGAAGTAACGACCGTACACCATCAGATTTTCTGTCACGGTAAAATCGGGGTCGAGATTATCGATCTGCGGCACGACGCCGATCCGCTGCCGCGCTTCTCTTGCCTGTACGGGTATGACGTGGCCCAGCAACTCAACTTGCCCTTCATCCGGCGCAATCAGCCCTAGCAACAGGCGCAACGTCGTCGTTTTTCCGGCACCGTTCGGCCCCAGCAGACCGAAACATTCGCCGCGCTTAATGTCGAGGCTGATGCCGTCCACCACGCGCTGCCCGGCGTACAGTTTTACAAGATTCTCAGCCACAATCACGCTGCTCATAGACGGCACCCGTTGAATTCGCGCAACACGATCTGCTTAAGCTGATTCAGCCGCCCGTGAAAAAAATGTCCCGCTTCAGGCAGCACCACAACGGGCAAGTGCTGCGGGCGCGCCCAGTCCAGCGCATCGTTCAGTGGAATCACCTCATCCTGCTCGCCGTGAATCAACAGCGTATTGTGCGGCACATGCGGCATCGCGAAACGACCGACTGCGGGGGCGATCAGCACCAGTTTATGCGGCTGCGGGTGTAGATGCTGTGCGGCACGCGCGGCGACATAACCGCCAAAGGAAAATCCAGACAGGATCAGCGGCAGATGACCAAATGCCTCTTGCGCGTGCTGGATCACGGCCAGCATATCTTCCAGTTCGCCATTGCCGCTATCGAACTCGCCCGCGCTTTCTCCGACACCGCGAAAGTTGAAGCGCAACGTGGCGAAACCCAATTCGGCAAAGGTCTTGGCTAGCGTAGTGACAATCTTGTTTTCCATCGTACCGCCCATCGTCGGCAGCGGATGCGCCACCACGGCGATGGCGCGCGGCTCTTCATCCGGCAGATGCAACATGCCTTCGAGTTGCCCGGCGGGTCCTGCCAGAACAATCCTGCTCAGAGTACTCATCACACCTTCAGACGCTCGACGATACGGCCATTTTTCAGATGTTCTTTGATGATTTCATCGAGATCGGACTCATCCACATAGGTATACCAGATCGCTTCAGGATAAATCACGATCACCGGCCCGTCGTCGCAGCGATCCAGACAGCCTGCGGAATTGATGCGGATATTGTTTTCCCGACTGGAAATACCCAGTTCCCTGACCTTGTTTTTCACATAGTCGCGCGCCTTTTGCGCACCGTGATTGCCACAACAATCGCTACCGTCCTCGCGCTGGTTGGTACAAAAAAATACATGCTTGTCGAAATGACTCATAGATCAACTCCAGAATTAACAGTTATACGTTCCGTATCCGCCAAAAATGAAACAGCAGCAATACCGGAAAAATCAATGCGATCGTCTGCGCAAGCCCGTTGTAATTGAGCAGGTGCCCATAGTGCCAGTGATATATGGACATTGCGGCGGCCGGCGTGTTGCCGTCCGCCACAAAATTCACGGCAATAAAATAGCTCAGCGCCACGATTGCACCCAATCCGATCACCACAACACGAGACCGCCGATACACCGCGATAAGCAGCAACATACCCGCCAGGATACCGAGCATCGCCTCGCCGTTGATCCACAGCAACAAGGCCCATGACTTCAACAAAAATGCGGCAGCGATGAATTTTACCACTGCCACCACACTCAACACGACCAGCAACGATGACACGACACGTCTGGGCACACGCAACAAGGTCAGCAGCAAGGCGCCCAGCATTAACAGATTCAGCATCACAACAGCACACTCCCACCAGCCGAAAGGTTCCGGCAACGGCGCGACAAAGGGCTGGCGCGCCACTTCGGTAATGAATACATGGCCCAGCATCGGCAGTGAGGGATTGATTTGCCCGAAGACCCAAAGCGCCAGCAGCGCCAGTCCAAAATCCATCTCACGGCCATGATGAAACAGACTGCTGCGCCAACGCATTAGCCCCAACCGGAACCAGGTCCAGGATGCGACGCTGACCGCCAACAATGCACCGACCAGCGTACCTGTGCTGTTGGTCAGCACATCCAGATTGGAACTGGTGCGTGTGGGCAAATACATCTGCAGATATTCCATACCTGCCGATAAGACAAGGCCACAACAGACCGCGAACAGGATGCTGACGACAACGCCAAAACGTGAGCGCATCGCCAATCCAACCAGGAAACCGAACGGAATATAAGCCAGTATATTGACGATCGCATCAAATGGCGTGAAAGTCGAGAGCAAGGGCATATGCAACACGTCGATAAAATTCAGCCCCTGCTCGCGCCAGCCGGAAAACGGCGACAGGCTGACATAGGCGATAAACAGCGCATAGCCTATGGCCAGCAGCGTACGCAGCCTTGCACGTGTTTCGGAGATGAATAGTTCGCTCATGCTTTTTTGCAGATCGTTAACAGTTGCAAGTTTAACCTATTCGGCGCAACGGTTTGATCTCTGACAGATTTTAGTCGGACGGCAGCAACTCTCTCATGGTCGAAATGCGTAGGTATTTCGGCATATTGACGCAAGGCATAACAAAGGGGAGAATTCGACAAACTTGGCCGTATTTACGGATGAAATTTGTATCGGCACGACGGCCCTCTTGATTTGTTGAGGAAAAATCATGTCTCAATATAAATTTATAAAGAATAGCTGCCTGGCTGCCTTCATAGTGTCTGTCGGTATCGACTGCCAGTCTGCCGCCTACGCCATGCCGATTCTGGGTTCGATCCAGGTCAATTCTTCCCTGACCGCACAAATTGACGTCAACGCTGCAACCAACCGCGTTTATCTCGCAGGCGGCTATGCCGTGCAAGGTTTGCAGATAGCCGACTTCAGCACCGTTTCCTTGCCAACGCTCGCCAGCGTAAGCGGTCCAGCCGGCGGAGTTGCAGTGGACGCTGCGAACAACCTGTTTTTCTCGACCAATGGTTATGGGGATAAGGTTCAGACATACAGCGGCGTGAGCAATGGCGTATTGCAGAGTGCAGCCATTGCAGGATGCGGCGGCGTGCTGGACTTCAACACGGGTTCGGGCATGCTGTACGGCACCGCACAGTGCGGCGCGAACAATGACGTTGTGTTCAAGTACAACCCAGCCACCAATTCGATCGTGGCTCAGACCGGCACCGCCGGAGTTGCCATCGACCTGACCGTCAATTCAGCCACCGGTAATGTGTATGTCAACAACAGCACCGGACTGCACTCCTACAATGCCAACCTCGCTCCCATCAGCAACGGCGCGCTGGTCGGCAACATTCGCGCTGCCAATAACGTGACCAACCGGCTTTATTCTCTGGTCGGCAACGACATCCGGATTTTCGACGGCACCAGCTACGCGCTGATCGCCAACCTGGCGGGCGCCGGCGGCTATAACATCCGGGTGGACAGTGCCAGCAACGTGTTTTACGTAAGCTCCAACACCAGCAACGTCATCCGCGCCTACGACGGCAGCACGAATCTGCTGATCGACAGCCTGGCGCTTCCGTCCGTCACCGGACTTGGCGATATCACCACGGACGGCAAGGGACGCGTGTATGTAATTGGCTACTCAGGCGGCACCGCCACCCTGTTCGCACTGGGTACCGCCAAAGTTCCTGAACCTGCGACGCTGCTGCTGATGGGTCTTGGTCTGGCAGGACTGGCCGCTACCCGACGGCACGACAGAGGTCGCTTATCCTAAAATTTCATTTATAATCAAAGCTAAACCTGGCATGACCTGAAAAACAAGCTTGATTATCCGTACCATTATTGATACAATTCGTAAATGCGCAAACTCGAAGTCAGATTTTTTAAGACTGACGGCGGCACAGAACCTGTGCGCGATTGGTTACGCGAGTTGTCTGCCAGCGACCGCAAGACAATTGGTGAAGACATCAAGACGGTGCAGTTGGGTTGGCCGCTTGGTATGCCGCTGGTACGAAAAATGGAGAAAGACCTTTGGGAAGTGCGCATCCATCTGGAAAACCGTATTGCGCGCGTACTGTTCACGGTATCAAACGGCACAATCGTTTTATTGCACGGCTTTATCAAGAAATCCCAGACAACGCCCAAGCCCGATCTCAAATTGGCCACCGACAGAATGAGGAACGAATAATGAAGGCAAAAAACATCGGCAGCAGCTTCGATGATTTTCTGAATGACGAAGCCATACTGGACGAAGCAACCGCTGTGGCCGTCAAGCGTGTGATCGCCTGGCAAATTGCTCAGGAAATGAAAACACAGAACCTCACCAAGACTATAATGGCTCAAAAGATGCATACCAGTCGTGCGGCGCTCAACCGCCTGCTCGACGCGACAGACACCAGCCTGACCCTCACCACCCTGTCCAGCGCCGCATCCGTGCTGGGTAAGAAATTCAGAATTGAGCTTGAGCCCACCTGAAGATATTCCCACAGAGGCAAACCAAGATGACAGGTCTCTCACACCGAGGGGTCACAGCACCCTGTAAATAAATCCAGCGTGACCTGCCCCCTATTACCCTCGAAAACGGAGGCGGACTGAACTAAATTTCATTTATAATCAATGGTCAACGGGGCATGGTCTGAAAACCGCTGTTCCCTGTAGATGCTTGCCGCATGCGCACGTTGCGCCAGACCCGGTGTCGCAATCTGATAATCAATTCTCCAACCCACATCCTTGGCCCAGGCCTGTCCGCGATTCGACCACCAGGTGTAAGCCTCAAGTTCAGGATGCACGCTGCGAAACACGTCGACAAAACCGACTTCGTCGAATAAATGGGTCAGCCAGGCGCGCTCTTCGGGTAAAAAACCGGAATTCTTTTTATTGCCGCGCCAGTTCTTTAAATCGATTTCCTTATGCGCAATGTTCCAGTCACCGCAGACCACCACTTCGCGTCCTGATGCTCGCAATTCGCGCAAATGCGGCAAAAATGCCGCCAAAAATTTGAATTTCACTGCCTGCCGCTCTTCACCGCTGGAGCCGGACGGCAAATACAGCGACACCACGCTGTAGTCGGCAAAGTCCGCGCAAATATAGCGGCCCTCAAAATCAAACTCGGCGATGCCCAACCCGACGATGACCTGCTGCGGCTTTTCCCGGCAATAAATTCCGACTCCGCTGTAACCTTTCTTTTCCGCGTAGTGAAAATAGCCGTGATAGCCATGCGGCATGAGCATTTGTTCTGTCATGTCGGCGGCTTGCGCCTTGAGTTCCTGCAAACAGATGACGTCGGCATCCTGGAGCGCCAGCCATTCAAAAAATCCTTTGCTGGCGGCGGAACGGATACCGTTTAAATTGACAGAGATGATGCGCATGAAAATTTCCAATCATAAAGAGCGCCAGATTATAATGTTTCTCTCTGACATATCCCACTTTTGCCATGTTCAATTTCAGACAAGATTTCATCCGTTTCGCCGTGCAGAAACAAGTGCTGCGTTTCGGCGAATTTCAGACCAAGGCCGGGCGCCTGTCTCCTTATTTTTTTAACGCGGGTCTTTTCAATGACGGCGATTCGATGCGCAATCTGTCGCAGTTTTACGCACAGGCTATACTGACCTCCGAAATCCCGTTTGACATGATTTACGGCCCTGCCTACAAAGGCATTCCGCTGGCCGCCGGCACCGCCATCGCGCTATCCGAGCAAGGCCGCAACGTACCGTATTGCTACAACCGCAAGGAAGCCAAGGACCACGGCGAGGGCGGCACGACCGTGGGCGCAGAATTAAAGGGGCGCGTCCTGATCATCGACGACGTAATCTCGGCCGGCACATCGGTACGCGAATCCATCGAACTGATACGTGCCGCAGGCGCAGAACCCTGTGCGGTCGTGATCGCGCTGGATCGCATGGAGCGCGGGTTGGGCGACTTGTCCGCAGTACAGGAAGTTCGGGAAAGCTACGGCATTCCCGTAGTGGCGATCGCCACGCTCAACGACTTGCTGGGTTTTTTGCAGGACGAGCCGGAGATGATGGCGAATCTTAACGCCGTGCGCGCTTATCGCGATCTTTTTGGAGTTGAAAATGACTAAAAAAACAGCTAGTTATCAATCTGAACTGTTCATCGCGCTGCTCGCAGGTCTGGTGTTTAGCTTGCCGGTTACTGCAAAAACGTACAAATGGGTCGATGACAAGGGCGTGACCCACATGGGTGACACGATTCCGGCTGAATATGCCAACAAGGACCGTTCCGAACTGAACAAAAGCGGACGGACTGTGAGTACGAAAGATGTTCTCACGCCCGAGGAACGCAGCGCCAAAGAAGCCGAGGAAGCCAGGAACAAAGCCGAACTGGACATTGTTCGCAACAAGAAAATACACGACAGCTCCTTGCTGAATACCTACAGCAATGTCCGGGAAATCGATCTTGCACGGGCGCGAAACGTGCAGCAAATAGATGCACGCGCTCAGGTTGCCAACAAGCAACTGGGTGATGCCAATAACAATCTGGCCGACCTGAAAACAAAAACCGATGCTTATACCAAAGCCGGAAAACCGATACCGACCTACTTGAAGGAAGATCTGGCGGCGGCTCAAGCCGTGACAGCTAAATTAAGCAAAGATATCGCAGGTATCAATGCCGAGAAAGCCGCGCTGGAATCCCGTTACGATGCAGATAAAGCGCGTTACAAGGAACTGACCGGCAAATAGTTATAGCGGCTCAAACCGGCATGTAGCGGTGTGATAACCCAGTAATTGCCCTTGTTCAACATCGAAATACCAGCCGTGTATCGTGAGCGTTTTTTCCGCCACGCGCTTTGCTATCCACGGGAAGGTAAGCAAATTTTCCAGCGACACCAGGATTGCGCGCTGCTCGCATGCTTGCCGGCGTGTCTCGATTCCGGCATCAGCATAATCCCGCTCCACGCTCACCCGCGCCGATTCGACCAGACTCATCCAGTCATCGATAAAAGAATCCGGATTTGATTGCCCCCCGGTTTGCAACAATGTCTGGATGCCGCCACAGTGCTGGTGCCCTAACACCACGATGTGCTCCACGCCAAGATTGCATACGCCATACTCAAGTGCTGCGGTCGTTCCATGATGACCGATGCGTGCCTCATTCGGCGGGACGATGTTCGCCACATTCCGCAGCACGAATAGCTCGCCGGGCGCACAATTAAAAATGATGGCAGGATCAACCCTTGAATCGCAACAACCCACAATCAGAAATTTGGGTTTCTGTCCCTCTGCAAACAGGCGCGAATACTCAATATCATCGCTGGGAAAATGATTATCGCGAAAGCGTAAAAATCCTTCGATCAGCGGTTGCGGCCAATGAGGCGATGCAGCGGGTGCTGATTCCTCGGCAGCGACACCTGCAACTAGCCCGCATGATGAATCAGGTGCTTCGCTCATGCAGCCGTCAAACGTTGCAGCGCTTCATGGTACTTGTCGGCGGTTTTTTGCAGCACTTCCTGTGGAATGCGTGGCGCCGGCTCCTGCTTATTCCAGCCGGATGCTTCCAGCCAGTCACGCACGAACTGCTTGTCAAAACTGGGCGGATTGCTGCCCAGCTTGTAGTCTTCAGCCGGCCAGAAACGTGATGAATCCGGCGTCAGCGCTTCATCGATCAGATACAGCTGCCCCTGATCATCCACGCCGAATTCAAACTTGGTATCGGCGATAATGATGCCTTTGGTTGCAGCGTAATTCGCCGCTTCCACATACAGCGCCACGGTTGCATCGCGAACTTGCGCTGCGCGAGATTCTCCCAATAATTCAACAGCTTGCGCATAAGAAATATTTTCGTCGTGATCGCCCACCGCCGCCTTGGTAGAAGGCGTAAACAACGGCTCCGGCAATTTTTCGGCTTCACGCAAGCCAACCGGCAAAGCGAGTCCGCAGATCGTGCCGGTTTTTTGATAATCCTTCCAGCCTGAACCGACCAGATAACCGCGCACAATCGCCTCTATCGGCAAGGGTTTCAGCTTCTTTGTCACGAAAGCGCGACCGCGCACCTGATCCTGCTCCGCCTTGCCATTTACCACCGACTCAGGCGCAATACCGGAGAGGTGATTGGGAATGATGTGTCCTAATTTTTCAAACCAGAAATTAGACAAGGTCGTAAGCACTTCACCCTTGCCCGGAATCGGGTCGGGCAAAATCACATCGAACGCCGACAACCGGTCGGTCTGTACGATCAGTAAATGCTGCGCGTCGACTTCGTAGAGATCGCGCACCTTTCCTCTATGTAAGAGCGGCAAGCTGGTCAAATTGGATTCGTGCAGTGCAGACATGGCGCTTCCTTGATAAACTGAAAACTGAAAACTGAAAACTGGAGACGGTTACGGCAATTCCGGCAGAACAGTCTCGGCAATCGAGACAGCCTGTTTTTTGCGATATTCTGTCAGACGCTGCGCCAGCTGAGTATCGTGCAAAGCCAGCATGGATATGGCAAACAGCCCGGCGTTGGCAGCACCCGCTTCGCCAATGGCAAAGGTTGCAACCGGAATTCCTTTTGGCATCTGTACGGTGGACAACAGCGAATCCATGCCCTTGAGATACTTGGACGGGATAGGCACAGCCAGCACCGGCAGCGTGGTCTTGCTGGCAATCACGCCGGCCAGGTGCGCTGCGGCACCCGCACCTGCGATAAAGCATTGTACGCCCTGTTCGCTGATCTCTTTGATGTATTCAAGCAACAAATCAGGTGCGCGATGCGCGGAGATAACGCGCGCGTCGTAGGCAACACCGAAATCCTTCAGTTGTTGTGCTGCCTGACTCATAACTTCCCAGTCATTGCTGCTGCCCATAATGATGGAAACAAGTGGTTTTGACATAGCAACTCCAAATATTAGACGTAAGAATGCCCCCAAAACGGGGGCATTCGAAGAGATTACGCGCCCTTGTGGTAACCCACTACGCGCTCAACTTCGTTCTTTGAACCCATGATGACAGGAACACGCTGGTGCAGACCGGTAGGTTGCAGCTCCATGATGCGCTCACGGCCTGTAGAACATACGCCGCCCGCCTGCTCGACGATGAACGACATCGGATTGGCTTCGTACATCAGGCGCAGCTTGCCTGCCTTGCCTGCTTCCTTGTTGTCGAACGGATACAAAAAGATACCGCCGCGAGTCAGGATACGGTGGATTTCCGCAACCATGGAAGCCACCCAACGCATGTTGAAGTTCTTTTCACGACCGCCGTCTTTGCCCTTGACGCATTCTTCGATGTAACGCTGTACCGGCTCTTCCCAGTAACGGCGATTGGACATATTGATTGCGAATTCCTGGGTATCGACAGGGATCTGCATATCCGGATGAGTCAGGAAGAAGTCGCCTACATCGCGATCCAGTGTAAAGCCGTTCACACCGTTACCGGTGGTGATGACCATCATGGTGTTCGGGCCGTACAGCGCGTAACCGGCACAGACCTGCTTGGTGCCAGGCTGCATGAAATCGGCTGCAGTCGGATTAGTCACGCCTTCAGGGCAACGCAGGATAGAGAAAATCGTACCGACTGAAATATTCACGTCGATGTTGGAAGAACCATCCAGCGGATCGAAGGTGATCAGATACTTGCCGCGTGGATATTGCTTTGGAATTTCATAGATGTCTTCCATCTCTTCGGACGCCATCGCAGCCAGGTGACCGCCCCATTCGTTCGCCTTGATGAAAACTTCGTTAGTGATGATATCCAGCTTCTTCTGGGTTTCGCCTTGAATATTTTCGCTGCCTGCGCTGCCCAGCACGCCGATCAGCGCGCCCTTGTTCACATCATGAGCAATCTGTTTGCAAGCTGAAACGATGTCGCTTAACAGGCCGGTAAATTCACCGCTGGCGTTAGGGATGTGGCGTTGTTCTTCAATGATGAATTGAATCAGACTCTTACTCATGTTTTCTCCTCAGATTTATAAAGCGATGCTATTTTAAAATTTTAGACCCGTGATTCTACCGCTTTTCCGCCTTGTTCTGCGTAGTTACCTCGATTATTTGAGGCTTATTTAGTCAACGAAATAAACAGTTGCGGCAATTTGGCCGGCAAATCCGCTACCTTGTCGATAATGGTGTATTGCTTGCCGAAAATATCCTTCACGTATTCATCCGCCTTGGGGTCAAGGTTGATGCAATAGGCGTAAATCCCCTGTCTGTCCAGTTCCTTGACCGCTTGTCGTGCATCTTCTATCAGAATGCGTCCGTCCTTGCTGTCGATATCCGCAGGCTCGCCATCGGTCAGAATCAACATCAGCTTCTTGTCGGCCTGCTGCTTTTCCAGATAGTGAGAAGCGTGACGCATCGCCGCCCCCATCCGCGTGGAATAACTGGCTTCCATCGCCGCCAGGCGACCCTTCACCTCGTCATCCCATTTTTCACTAAACCCCTTGATGTGCATGAAACGCACGTCGTGACGCGTATTCGAATGAAATCCGGAAATGGAAAACGGATCTCCCAGTTTTTCGATGGCCCAGGCAAGCAACGACACCGCCTCCTGACTGAGTTCCAGTATCGTCTGCTCACTGCCGGCCGCCTTTTCGTTGAGCGACTCCGACAAGTCCAGCAGCACCGTCACCGCAATGTTGCGTCCGCTGGTCTTGTGGCTCATGTTGATGCGCAGATCGGGCGATGAACCGCCTTTGTAATCGATCAAGGACCGCAGTGCCACATCCAGATCCAGTTCGCTGCCTTCTTCCTGATAGCGGATACGTACCTTGTCCTGCGGCTTGAGCAAGTCGAGCATTTTTTTCAGCCGCTTGGCCAGCGCCGCATGCTTCTCCAGCAACCTGTCGATGTCAGCCGGATTTCCCCTCGGATGCAGGCTTTCATAAACGCTTACCCAATCCGGACGGTAGCTTTGACTGTTGTAATCCCATTCAGGGTAATGACGTGGCGGCAAGCCCTTCAACTCCTCACCCGGCTCGATCTTGCGCTCTTCATCAAAGGCTTCTTCCTCGTCGCCCTCCTCGATGAATTTCCACATCTGCCGGTTGTCGTCGCGGTAATCGATCACCGTATCTGTGAAATACGTCTTGGGCAGGTGGTCGCTGGGCAGTCGCGTCTTGACGATAAAGGAGATCGCCAGATCGACCACCTCCTGAGTGCTCAGGTCACTAACCAGCATCGCTTCATGAAAACGGCGGGCATAATCAACGATATGCGTATTTTTGTACGGGTGATCTGTATCCAGAATCGCACGCGACAGCATCGCCAGACGGTGACGTACACTCGATTCATTCTCAACATCGCAGGCATCCTCGAGAGGTTGCGGATGCAGCGCCAGAAAAATACGGCGCATACCCGGATATTCCTTCATTGCCAGATATTCCACTCGCGAGTCTTCGATAAACTCAACCGCCATGCGCTGGAACGGACTCAGATTGTCGGCGATAATGGCACGCGTCCAGCGACGATGCGCGACGATGTGCGTCAATGCCGCGCGATAGCGATCTATCCCGGAAATACCCTTATCATCCTGGTACACATCAGGCAGGCGTATACCCAGCTTGTCATAATACGGAATCGGCTGACGCAGTTCATCATTGGAATAGGGGATCAGTAAATCTTCATCCCGCCATAAGCCGCGTAAAAACATGTCCAGACGGCGTTCGTTGTCCACCAGCAAAGTGCCGTGCCGTTCGCGCTGTAACACCGCGCGGCTATCCGCCGACCGCAGGCTGAAGTAATCGATCTGACGTTCAGGGTGATCGTTATAGAAACGCACGCCATAATCCACCCATTCCTTCAATCCGGACAGCGACAGCTGGCTTAGCAGCACCGGAATTTGCCTGAAGAACTCGGGCAAACCGGGACTGGGGAAGGTCTGATGTATACCATGAATCGACCCCGTAGTGCGCTCCATAAAGTCCAGCACCAGCGCAATATAGTCCCGCATCTGCTCTTGTGAATGCAGACGACGTGCAGCGGTCGGCATAGACTGCAGGAAAGGCACAATTGCCTTTCCGTTCGGGGATTTTGACATCCGTTGAATCGCGACCATCACCTCTGACAAGGCACTTTCACCCCAGACTTTTGCGACAGCCGGCCATTCCTCCAGAAAAATCAAGATAGGTTCAGCACCTCGCCCCATTTTGCCCAGGTACCGTGCATATTCAATATAGGCATCCATGCCGGCGTTGGTGAGCACCGTCCATGCTTCACGCATGCAGTCTGCAAACACCGGCTCAACTCGGGGAAACCCGCAGTCAAGTCGCTGCCAATAGAGCTCAAATTCCTGGGGTATGGTTGTGATTTCCATGATCTTTCAATGCAAGCGTGAAATTTTAGGCAAACACCGCGTCGATCGCATGATCCAGCGTATCGCGGATATCGGCATCGTCGGTGATCGGGCGTACCAGCGCCATGCGACAGGCCGCGCGAGGCTCAACGCCGCCCTTGATCAGCGTGGCCGCATACACCAGCAGTCGCGTCGAAATACCTTCATCCAGACCATGCCCCTTCAGGTTACGCGCAGCCTGACCAATTTTTACCAGCTTGGCAGTTAATTCCTTGTCCATACCGGTTTCCTTGGCCAGAATTTCAGTCTCGACGGACGCAGTTGGATAATCAAAATCGAATGCGGTAAAACGTTGCTTGGTCGACTGCTTCAAATCCTTCAATAAGCTTTGGTAACCTGGGTTATAGGAAATCACCAGCTGAAAATCGGGATGCGCGGATATTAGTTCGCCTTTCTTATCCAGCGGCAGCGTACGCCTGTGGTCAGTCAACGGATGAATCACGACCGTTGTATCCTGACGCGCCTCGACGATTTCATCCAGATAGCAAATCGCGCCGATGCGCGCAGCCGTGGTCAGCGGGCCATCCAGCCAGCGTGTACCATTGGCGTCGAGCAGATAACGCCCAACCAGATCACTCGCCGTCATATCTTCATTACATGCCACCGTGATCAGCGGTTTGTTCAGCTTCCACGCCATGTATTCGACAAAACGCGATTTACCACAACCGGTAGGACCCTTGACCATCACCGGCAAGCGGGCTGCATAGGCAGCTTCATACAGTACGACTTCGTCACCCTGCGCCTGATAGAACGGCTCGTTATGTACCTTGTATTGGTCTATGTTTGTCATGATTACTCCATTGTTCGTCATGTAACCGCTCATGCCGAACGGTTTTAGTTTCTGGAAAAAAACGCCCCCAGCAAGTGGGGGCGCGTTTTCACAGGCATAAGCTTGAATTACACAGCTTACTTGTGTGAGCCCAACTTGTCGCGCCAGCCTGGGAATATCTTGTCTGCATCTTTCGGGAATGACTCGAAAGCACGCGCAAATTCCTTATGCTCCTTCGCGTATTCGATCGGATCAGAACCGGATTTCCAGCAGTCGTAAGCCTGACGCAGAGAGATCGCGCCCGCTGCTGGTGAGTCGATATGGCCGTAAGCACCGCCGCCTGCTGTATTGATGACGTTGCCGTGACCCAGATTTTCGAAGAAACCTGGCAGACGCAACGCATTCATACCGCCGGAGATGATCGGTGTTGTAGGCTTCATGCCGTACCATTCCTGATGGTAGAACGGACCGGTGCAGCTGTCGCGTTCGATCATGTAGGCGATAACCTTGTCATCCGCCCCGCCTTCCATCTTGCCGAAGCCCATGGTGCCTACGTGGATGCCGGAAGCACCTTGCAGACGGGACATCTTGGCCAGAACAAACGCTGTGTAGCCGCGCTTGGAAGAAGGTGAAGTGACTGCACCGTGACCTGCGCGATGGTAATGCAGGTATTGGCTTGGATATTGACGACGTGCTGTCGTGATCATGCCTGGACCGCCAACATAACCATCCACCAGGAACGCAACCTTGTCTGCATCCGGGCCGAATGTTTCCAGCGCGAAATCAGCACGAGCACACATTTCATAATGGTCGTCAGCTGTGATATTCATGGAGAACAACTTGGCCTGACCGGTTTCATCCTGAGCACGCTTCAATGAATCATAAACCAGTGGCAATACCTTCTTGATCGGACAGAATACCTGATTGCCTTGTGGCTCATCGTTCTTGATGAAGTCGCCACCCAGCCAGAACTGGTAAGCCGCCTTGGCGAATGGCTCAGGACGCAGACCCAGCTTAGGCTTGATGATGGTGCCTGAGATGTAACCGCCGTTGACAACCGGACGGCCCAGAATGCGCCACAGGTCAGAAATGTCTTTTGCAGGGCCATCGAACAATTGCAGCATGCGTGGTGGAACGTAGAAATCCTGCATTTGCAGATCTGCCACGTCGCCCATACCCTGGTTGTTACCGATTACCAGCGTCAGGAATGAAACGATCATCGCACGACCGTCGGTCACGTTGCGATCGAACAAATCATTCGGGTAAGCCACCTTCATGATGCCTTTGGCTTCATCGATGAAGTACACCAGTGCATCTACGCCCTTAGTGAAATCATCGGTGGTGCATACTTCAACGTTGGTACCGGTTGAAGACTCAGCTGCAACGTGCGCCGCCACTTCCAGATAGCCATAACCCTTAGCCGGTGTCATGGTGTAAGCAACCAGAATATGGCCGCCATTTTTAATCAGGTCATCTTCATTCAGATCCAGATTTGCATAACGATTAGATTGATCCATAGTTTACCTCTCCTGTGTGTTAACGATAAATTCACTAACTACCAACAACGTGTGACTGGTTGCCACTATAGTGCTGTCGCTTTATAAGCGATAGTCAATTATTTTTATTGAAACCATAAGAAATACTTATGGTTGTATAATCGAGCAATCCTGAAACCGCCCTCTTCGCCCATGCTCCACTTTACGCTACGTCAATTGCAGGTATTTGATAAAGTGGCCAGCCATTTGAACTACTCACGCGCGGCCGAAGAACTATACCTCTCGCAACCGGCGGTGTCCATGCAAATCAAGCAACTTGAAGGTCATATCGGACTGCCGCTATTCGAACAAATGGGCAAGAAAATTTTTCTCACCGAGGCCGGTCGCGAGTTATTTCACTATGCGCGCAGCATCGCACAGCAACTGGCCGAGATGGAGGCCGTATTCGACGAGATGAAGGGCCTGGGGCGCGGCAAACTGACTTTATCGGTCGTCAATACCGCCAACTACTTCACCCCGCAGCTGCTGGCCAAATTTTGTCAGCGCCACCCCAACATCAACGTGATACTGCAAGTCGCCAATCGCGATGCCGTACTCAAACAACTCACCGACAACAGCACAGATCTGGCCATCATGGGCAAACCGCCGGAAGGTCTGGACATTACTGCCGAATCTTTTCTGGATAACCCGCTGGTGGTGATCGCCGACCCGGGCCATCCCTTAGCCACGCTCAGCCACATCAAGTTTTCCCAACTCGCCCGCGAAACTTTTTTGTCGCGCGAAAAAGGTTCAGGTACGCGCAGCGCGATGGAGCGCGTATTTGCGCAGCATCGCGTCCAGCCGCGCATCAGCATGGAGATGGAAACCAACGAAGCGATCAAGCAGGCGGTACAGGCAGGTATGGGCCTGGGTATTTTGTCGCTGCACAGCATCGAACTGGAGCTGGAAACCCGTCGTCTGGTGACGCTCGATGTCGAACATTTCCCGCTGCTGCGCCACTGGTTCGTTGCACATCGCAGCAACAAACGCCTGTCCAGTGCCGCCATCGCATTTAAGGAGTTCCTGTTGAATGAAGCCGCGAGTAGAAAGCGATGAATGCTGCGCTGATTCTCAGCCTCTGGGATGGTGCTTCGCGTGCAGCTGCTTGAGCCGTTCGCGGGCAACATGGGTATAAATCTGCGTGGTGGAAATATCGGCGTGGCCGAGCAGCATCTGCACAACGCGCAAGTCCGCGCCGTGATTCAGCAAGTGCGTGGCAAAGGCATGTCGCAAGGTGTGCGGCGACAGAGGCTTATTCAATCCGCCCAGCCGGGCATGCTTCTTGATCAGATACCAGAACATCTGACGGGTCATCCCCTCACCACGCGCAGTGACAAACAGATCGTCGCTCACCTTGCCAGCCAATAACACGCCGCGACCATCCTCAAAATAGCGGCGCAACCAGTCCAGCGCTTCTTCGCCCAGCGGCACCAGCCGCTCCTTGTTGCCCTTGCCCATCACTTGCACGATGCCCATGTCCATACTTACCTGGCCGATGTGCAGACTGACCAGTTCCGAAACCCGCAAACCGGTGGCATACAGCACTTCGAACATGGTTCGGTCTCGCAGGCCTAACGGCGTCTGAATATCAGGGGCTGCCAGCAGCAATTCGACATCCTGCTCGGTCAGCGTCCTAGGCAGCGTGCGCGGCAACTTCGGCGTGTCGATTTGCAGCGTGGGATCGCTGGCAATTTTGCCTTGCCGGAGCAAATATCTGAACAGTCGCTTGAGGCTGGAAAGATTGCGCCCCGCAGAGCTGGACTTGGCTTTTTGCACCACAAACAAATCGGCTAAATAGCCTTGTATCTCGGCATGCGTGGTCTGCAACAGGCTTTGCCCACACTCTTTTTCCAGCCAGACGGCATACTTATTCAAGTCGCGCCGATAGCTTTCCAGCGTGTTGCGCGACAGTCCGTCTTCCAGCCAGAGCGTGTCGGAAAATTCGTCGAGCAGTTCGGCGTTGTTCACCTTTTTATTCCTTCATGCGCCAGCAACCAGCGTTTGATGGTAAGCGTGGTATCGCCCGTGCTTTTCATAAATCCGCCTAGTCCGGCACGACCCACGACACGATGACAGGGAATAATGATGGGAATCGGATTTGCGCCGCAGGCCTGTCCGACCGCCTGCGCACAGGAATGCAACTCGGTAGCCAGTTCACCATAGCTGCGCGTCTGCCCGCGAGGAATTGCCAACATGGCCTGCCAGACTTTTTGCTGGTGAGTAGTCGCTGTATATTTGAGCGGAATGGAAAATTGCGCATCGGGATTTTCGAAGTAGCGTAGCAGTTCTGCGCAGACTTTTTCTGCGAATGCGCTGGTGGCGCGCTGCGGCGCTTCGGAGCTTGATAAAAAATCGATATTAATCAATAAGTTATCTTTACACCGAATGCCGATCACGCCAAAGGGAGCGGATAGTTTTGCCTGATAGTCCATGAGCTAATTCCAAAGCCAGCCGAGATAATACACGTACAAACAAAAAGCCGTATTGTTCCCGCGCAATGGGACAATGGCTTTGCCCGCTTCGCGGAATTTTCTTCTCGCTGGATCCCTGCCTGCGCAGGGATGACAAAATAAAAAACGGGAGCCGAAGCCCCCGTTTTTTGAATCATGCTGACAACTTACGCTGCTGCTACATTCTTTACTTTGCGTGCTGGCAATTTTTCCTTGATACGTGCCGACTTGCCTGAACGATCGCGCAGATAGTACAGCTTGGCGCGACGAACTGCACCGCGACGCTTGACTTCGATTTCAGCGATCACCGGTGAGTAAGTCTGGAAGGTACGTTCAACACCTTCACCGGCGGACATCTTGCGCACGATAAAACTGGAGTTCAAACCGCGATTGCGCTTGGCAATCACCACGCCCTCGAAAGCCTGAACGCGCTTGCGCTCACCTTCGACCACGTTCACGCTGACCACAACGGTGTCGCCTGGCGCAAATGCAGGAATTACTTTACCCAAACGGGCAATTTCTTCTTGTTCCAAAATAGCGATCAAATTCATTTACTACTCCTTAGTTATCGGATCTTGTTCCTTCTGGAACGATGCCAGAAGACCAGATTCCTCTTTTGTCAAAACACGTCCGACCAGTAAATCCGGACGGCGTGTCCACGTTCTGCCCAACGACTGGGAAAGCCGCCAGCGCTGTATGTCTGCATGATTGCCAGACAACAGCACCGGGGGCACGGCTTCACCATTAAATATTTCCGGGCGGGTGTAATGCGGGCAATCCAGCAAACCCTGCACAAACGAATCCTGCTCGGCTGATTCGGCATCGCCCAACACACCAGGCAGTTGCCGCACCAGAGCATCCATCAACACCATCGCCGCCAGTTCGCCACCGGACAACACATAGTCGCCGATGGAAATCTCTTCATCCACCATCTGGCGGATCAGGCGCTCGTCGATGCCTTCATAGCGACCGGTCAGCAGGATCAGCCCTTCAGCCGCGTTCGCCACCACTTCTTTGACCACTGCGTGAGTGAGCAAGCGACCCTGCGGCGACAAATACACCACGCGGCTCTTTGCCACACCACTCGCCGCCTGACGCTCACGCGCCGCTTTAATTGCCGCCGCCAGCGGTTCTGCCAGCATCACCATGCCGGGACCTCCGCCATAAGGACGGTCATCTACCGTGCGATGGTTATCCGAGGTGAAATCACGCGGATTCCATGTCTTCAGTACATAGCGCCCCTGTTCGGCCGCGCGACGCGTAATGCCGCATTGCGTCAGCGCATCGAACATCTGCGGGAACAGCGTAATGACATCAAAGATCAAAGCAAAAAGTCCGCCGACCAGTTTACCTGAATGGTCCTGGCCGCCATATCAACCGGGCCGATAACATTATTCAGGAATGGAATCAATACATCAGGGCCTGAGCCTCGCACAATCAGCACGTCATTCGCGCCGGTTTCCAGCAACTCGACGACCGTACCCAGCGTCTCGCCTGCCCCGTTTACCACGGACATGCCGATCAAATCGGCCCAGTAGTATTCGCCATCTTCCTGCGCCGGCAAACTGCTGCGCGGCACGGCGATCAACAAACCCTTGAGCTTCTCGGCGGCAGTGCGATCCGGGCAATCCGGAAACTGCGCGGCCAGCGTCTTGTCGTGCGCTTCACACTGAGCAACCGTTACTTCGCGCCATGGGCCATTTTCATGCCCCAGATACCAGGACTTGTATCCCAGCAGACTATCGACGTATTCGCTGAACGGCTGAATTTTCACCCAACCGCGTATCCCGAACGCCGATGCCACGCGACCCATGATAACCATGGGTTCGGAGTCCTTATGCTGCAACAACTGCACCGGCTGCACGTTTAACCAGCTTGGCAACAGCGTCGCTCAATTGCGCGCCTTTGCTTTGCCAGAATGCAACGCGTGCCAGATCCAGACGCAATGCTTCCTGCTTTTCATTGGCGATCGAGTTGTAGAAACCTACGCGCTCGATGAAGCGACCGTCGCGACGATTGCGTGAATCAGCTACGACCACATTGTAGAATGGACGATTCTTTGAACCGCCACGGGAAAGACGAATGATGACCATAAAAAACCTATCTAAATTATTAGCCTAAAAGACCGGGTGCAGGGCTTTACAGGAGAGTGATTCCCGCAATGCCGGGGATTTACTATTCTCTGGCAACATGCACGCTTGCGCGCACCCTGTCGCCACGAAAGGGCGCGCATTCTACGACATAAGCCTCATTGATAGCAAGTACCTTGATAATCAAAGAGTTTAGAGCGCGTTAACGATGCAGTAATTGCTCCAGCACAAATTTGCTGCCCAGATAAGCCAACAGCAGGAATGCGAAGCCGCTCACCGTCCAGCGCACGGCGATTTTGCCCCGCCAGCCGTAGAAATGATGGCCACACAACAGCACCGCAAACACGCACCAGGAGATAAATCCGAACAGCACTTTATGATTGAACTGCCACGCCTTGCCGAAAATCTCTTCGGAATACAGCATGCCGGATGCCAGCGTGAGCGTGAGCAACACGAAGCCGATGCCGATCATGCGAAACAACAGGCTTTCCATCGTCATCAGCGGCGGCAGATTGCGCAGTACACGCGGCAAGGTCGCATGACGCAGGCGTTTTTCCACCAGCGAAATCAATACCGCATGCAGCATGGCGATGGTAAACAGACTGTAGGCCAGCATCGCAACCGCGATATGCACCTTGAAGGCCAGCATATCGGTGTGAGCTAACTGATGATCGGTCGGAAAAACGCCTGGCAGCAACAGCGTCACGGCGGCCATAGGCAACACCAGCGCCTGCAAACCACCGATCGGATAGAAGAAACGCGCCACCCAGTACACCAGCAGTGTCAGCCAGGCAATCAGCGACAGCGCATTGAATACATTCAGATCAAAGCCGCCGCCTGCAAAAATCCCCTGCCAGAGCAGATAGCCGTGCAATGCAATCGGAATCAGCGACAAATGGCCCGCCGCACCACGGCAGCGCTCATCGCAATCGGCACACGCATTCGCGCGCCAGAAATAGCCTGCCAGCAAAATGTAGGCGACAAATGCGAGAAATGAAAGGAGAAGATTAGGCATTTTTTCTCAGGATGTTTTAGACTTGCGAGATTCTACCTCATTTGCTTGATTACCCATAAGGACGGATATGCTGGACAATTTGACGCAACGCCTTTCCGGTGTCATTAAAAACCTGCGCGGACAGGCAAGACTTACCGAGAGCAATATTCAGGATGCAATGCGCGAAGTGCGTATGGCGCTGCTCGAAGCCGACGTGGCACTGCCGGTCGTAAAAGAATTAGCCACCCAGGTCAAGGAGGCCGCACTGGGTCAGGAAGTCATCGGCAACCTGAATCCGGGGCAGGCTTTCATCGGCGTGGTGCATCGCGAACTCACCAGGCTGATGGGTGAGCACAACGATGCGCTCAACTTGACCACCACCCCGCCTGCCGTAATTCTGATGGCGGGTTTGCAGGGTGCTGGCAAAACCACCACCTGCGGCAAGCTCTCCAAACTGCTGCACGATCAGCAGAAGAAAAAAGTGCTGCTGGTCAGTTGCGACATTTACCGCCCGGCAGCGATCGAGCAATTGCGCACCCTCGCAACACAATTGGGTACCGACTTTTTTGCTTCCGACATCAGTCAAAAGCCGCAGGACATCGCGCTTGCAGCACTCGACTTTGCACGCAAACACCATCACGACGTACTGATCGTGGATACCGCCGGACGCCTTGCGATCGACGCTGCGATGATGGCGGAAATCCAGCAACTGCACGCAAGCCTGAAACCGATCGAGACGCTGTTCGTGGTGGATGCGATGACCGGTCAGGACGCGGTGAACACCGCGAAGGCATTTGGCGAAGCGCTGCCATTGACCGGCATCATCCTCACCAAGATGGACGGCGACTCGCGCGGCGGTGCCGCACTCTCGGTACGTCACATCACCGGGAAGCCGATCAAATTCATCGGCGTCAGCGAAAAACCCAACGGCCTGGAGGCATTCCACCCCGAACGCATGGCATCGCGCATTCTGGGCATGGGCGATGTGCTGTCGCTGCTGGAGGAAGCGCAACGCGGCGTGGATCACGTTGAAGCCGAAAAGCTTGCCAGGAAAATGCAGACCGGCAAGGGCTTCGACCTGAATGATTTCAAGATGCAGTTTGTGCAAATGCGCAAAATGGGTGGCATGTCCGCATTGATGGACAAACTGCCTGCGCAACTTTCCAAGGCTGCTGCCGACTCCAAAGTGGACGACAAGGCAATCAACCGTCTGGAAGGCATCATCAACTCGATGACGCCGCTCGAACGCAGCCGCCCTGAACTCATCAAGGCACAGCGCAAAAAACGCATTGCGGATGGCGCAGGGGTAAAGGTAATGCATGTTAACCAGTTGCTGGGCCAGTTTGAACAGACGCAGAAAATGATGAAAATGTTTTCCAAAGGCGGCGGCATGGCTAAAATGATGCGCAGCATGGCGGGAAAACTGCCGGGAATGCGGTAACAGTTAACTACCTGCCACTCACGACTTACCACTTACTACTCACCAATATCATGATTAAAGCGATTATTTTTGACGTGGACGGCACGCTGGCCGACACCGAAGACGGGCACCGTTTATCTTTCAACAAAGCCTTTGCGGAATGCGGACTAGGCTGGAACTGGGATGTGGCGCTGTACGACAAGCTACTCAAGGTGACCGGCGGCAAGGAGCGCATTAAGTATTTTATAAGCGATTTTCTGCAAGGCTTTACCAAACCTGCCGATTTCGATGATTTTGTTAAAAATCTGCATGCAATCAAGACATTGCATTACACCACCATGATCGGTGAAGGTAACGTTCCGCTGCGTCCCGGCATCAGGCAATTTATTCAGGATGCGCATGCGGCGGGTATCACACTGGCCATCGCCACCACCACTACGCCGGAGAATGTTTCCGCGCTGCTGGAAGTCGGTCTGGGCAAGAATTGGGCCGACTTGTTTGCCGCCAACGGTTGCGGCGACATCGTGCCGCACAAAAAGCCGGCACCGGATATTTATTTCTGGGTACTGGAGAAGCTGGGTTTAAATGCGGCCGACTGCATCGCGCTGGAAGATTCCGAAAACGGACTGCGTTCCAGCCTCGCCGCCGGTATCAAGACCTACGTGACCACCAACCACTATACGCGCAATCACGATTTTACCGGTGCTGCAGCGGTGTTTGATGACCTGAGCGACCTTGCCGGTTTCTACAGAACAGCCGGATTACCGCTTCCAAAATAACCACTAATAACGCATTCGGTTTAGAATGCGCGTTGTGACACTCAAATTTTAAATGAAGGAAAAATCATGTATCAGATCGCCCCAAGCATACTCTCCGCCAACTTCGCCAAACTGGGCGAGGAAGTTGATAACGTTCTGGCCTCAGGTGCGGACATCGTTCACTTCGACGTAATGGACAACCATTACGTGCCTAACCTGACGATCGGACCTCTGGTTTGCGATGCGTTGCGCGCGCACGGCGTCACCGCCCCGATCGACGTGCATCTGATGGTCAAACCCGTCGATCGCATCATCCCTGACTTTGCCAAGGCGGGCGCGACTTACATTACCTTCCACCCTGAAGCATCCGAACACGTGGATCGCACCATCGGTCTGATCAAGGAATGCGGCTGCAAAGCGGGTCTGGTATTCAACCCTGCCACACCGCTGGACATTCTGGAATACATGCTGCCAAAACTGGACATGGTGCTGCTGATGTCGGTAAACCCGGGTTTCGGCGGTCAGAAATTTATCCCTTACGTGCTGGACAAGGCACGCAAAGTACGTCAAATGATCGACGCCGGCGGTTATGCCTGCCGTCTGGAAATCGATGGCGGCGTAGGTCCTGCGAACATTCGTGAAGTCGCCGCAGCCGGTGTGGATACCTTCGTGGCAGGCTCCGCGATTTTCAACGCGCGGCAAGCCACCGACAAGCATCAGTTTGACACCGTGCTCGCCGCGATGCGCGCCGAGCTGGCCAAAGTTTAAATATCATGCGGCTCCGCTACGCCTTGTTGTTGATTGCAATTACAACCACCGGTTGTGACAAGATCACCGGCGCAGCGGCGCAAAAGACTTCCGATGCCGAGGCGATAGGCTATGCCTGTCGCGTCTCGCTGAAGAAGCCCGAAGACTGCATGAAGGAAAACGAGGCGCAGAGCACCACCTCGGTTCTGGCCGGCTGGAAAGCCGCCGACAAGGACATATCAGAAAAAACGCTCGACCCCAGCATGGGCTCAGATCCCGCCACAGCGGTGCAACTGAAACCCGCTTCTGCCCCCGTTGCAAGCAAGGATGAAAAACCCTCTAAAAAGGTTGAAGAATCCGCATCAGAAAAAACACCGACTGAAACAGCCGAGCCCGAAAAGAAGCCCAACAAGTCGCATTAAAGGAAGCTATGCCAGATAACATCAAGAGATATACAACGCCCGTCAGTGTCAAAGCCATCGTCATCGACCTCGATGGCACGTTGCTGGACACGGCACCCCAACTTTGCGAAGCGGCCAATCGCATGTTGCTCGACATTCACTATGCACCTGTCTCGCAGGAACTGCTGGCAAGTTACATCGGCAACGGCATCAGCTGGCTGGTAAAACGCGCGCTGACCGGCGACATGCACGCCACGCCGGATGTCGCGTTGTATGATCACGCGCTGCCTATTTTCGAAAAACACTACACCGAACTCTTGCTGCAAAGTCGCGTGTTCGATGGCGTCATCGAAGGTCTGGAAGCCATGAAAGCGGCCGGTTACCGCTTAGGCTGCATCACCAACAAGGTCGAGCGTTACACCACGCCGCTGCTCGAAGGCATCGGCCTGGCAAAGTATTTCGAGATCGTACTGGCGGGCGACACCCTGCCGGAAAAGAAACCGCATCCGATGCCGTTGCTGCATGCCGCAAAGTTCTTCGGCGTGCCGATCGATCAATTGCTGTTAATTGGCGATTCGCTGAATGACACGATTGCAGCGCGTGCCGCCGAATGCCCG
>JAPLQK010000010.1 GCA_026399735.1 Pseudomonadota bacterium | reverse complement strand
TTTCACGGCTATGACACGCTGGAACACAAGGGGTGTGTGCTGGCGCTGTACAAGGACGGCGTATCGGTCAACGAGCTGAACGAGGGCGATACCGGCGTGGTGGTGCTGGACGATACCCCGTTTTATGCCGAGTCCGGCGGTCAGGTCGGCGACTCGGGCGAGTTGCGCAGCGTACACGGCATCTTCGCGGTGGAAGATACGCAGAAGATTCAGGCCAGCGTGTTCGGTCATCACGGCGTGGTGAATACCGGCAAACTCACGGTGGGCAACGGCGTTCAGGCGCGCGTCAACATGAAGGCGCGTCAGGCAACTGAGCGCAACCATTCGGTCACGCATCTGATGCACAAGGCGTTGAGTGAGGTGCTGGGTAATCATGTGCAGCAGAAGGGCTCGCAGGTCGATCCTGACAAGACGCGTTTCGACTTCGTACATAGCCAGCCGATGACGGACGCGGAAATTCTAAAGGTCGAGACTATCGTCAATGCCGAGATTCTCGCCAATGCGGCTACTCAATCTCGCGTGATGAGCATAGCGGATGCGCAGCAGACCGGTGCGATGATGCTGTTCGGCGAGAAGTACGGCGACGAAGTGCGCGTGCTGGACATTGGTTCCTCCCGCGAGTTGTGCGGCGGCACGCATGTGAAACGCACCGGCGACATCGGTCTGTTCAAGATCACGGCTGAGAGCGGTGTGGCGGCAGGTGTGCGCCGCGTCGAGGCGGTCACGGGCGAGGGCGCGCTGGACCTGATCCAGATACAACAGCGCCAGTTGCGCCAGGTGGCGGATGGTTACGCAGGCGACGGTCATCAATGGCGTTCATGTGTTGGCGGCGCTGATGGAAGGCGCGGATGCGGCTGTGCTGCGAGAGACGCTGGACAAACTCAAAGACAAACTCAAATCCGCTGCGATCGTGCTGGCGTCGGTGGCTGACGGCAAGGTTGCCTTGATCGCCGGCGTGACTTCCGATCAGACGGCTAAGGTCAAGGCAGGCGAACTGGTGAATATGGTGGCCCTTCAGGTCGGCGGCAAGGGCGGGGGGAGGCCGGACATGGCGCAGGCAGGCGGCACGCAACCTGAGCATCTGGCAACGGCGCTGGCATCAGTTCCGGCATGGGTGCAGGGAAAACTATAGTTCAGTGAGTCCGGTCACCAGGCTCTGAAGTCACTGACCGCGATTGCACTGCGGCGTACAGTTGAGTCCCTGTCAACTTTCCCGGAGTATCCAACATGAAACGCACTATTCTTAACACGCTGCTAGGTCTTGGCCTTGCCACTGCTTCCGCCGCCACGTTCGCTGACGGCTGGAAATTCCTGCCGGTGAAGGATGCCGGTTACAAACCCGATATGACGCTGTCCCTTGCGGGCGGCACACTGAGTCCGTCGAATGCGGCCAGCGGCGGTTATGCCGGCGTCGAACTGGACTTTAACTGTCTGGCGCTGCAACCACCCTCAGGCGTGATCCGCAGCAAGATTTCCGCCGGGCAGTTCAATCACAACGGTATGAAGCTCACCACCTTTGAAGTCAATCCGCGCTGGACGGTCAACATGAACGAGAATCTGACTTTCGGCATCGGCCCGGGCATCGGTCTGGTCAAGGCTGAAACGGCAGGTCAAAGCACGAACCTGGGCGCACTGCAATTCGGTATGGATCTGGATTACCGTATCGGCGCCCTCAATCTGGGCTTGGCCGCGCGCTGGCAGGAAACTTCGAACCGCTACATCACACCGACCCTGCGTGGCGCAAACAATTCGCTGATCCAGGCCAAGATAGGGATCAACTTCTAATTTTCCCATCAATGGCCGGGCGCAAACTGCCCGGCATGCAGCAAACAGCCTGACAGACTGACTGTCGGGCATTCAAACTTAAGGATTACCATGAATAAAAAAATTGCACTGTTCGCATTGCTCACGCTGACCACTTCCGCCGTTTATGCCGAAGATATCGGCAAATATCAGGAAGAGGCCCGCGCTGTTGCGATGCCATTCTTGAAGCAATTGGGTGCCGCCAACAAAAAAGCGGTCAGCGAAGGCGGCCCGGAATCGGCCGTTAAGATTTGCAAGGACATTGCGCCGCAAATGGCCGGCGACATTTCCCGCCAAACCGGCTGGAAACTGACCCGTGTCAGTTTGAAAGTGCGCAACCCGTTGCTCGGTACGCCGGATGCCTGGGAGCAAAAAGCGCTGCTGGAATTTGAAGCACGCGCCGCTAAGGGTGAAAAGGCGGACACCATGGAAGTGGCGGAAATCGTGCAGGAGCCTGCCGGCAAATCCTTCCGCTTCATCAAGGCGATTGCGCTGCAACCCGGTTGTGTGGCCTGTCACGGCAGCGCTGAACAAATATCCGACAATGTAAAAGCCCGCCTGAGCGAAGAATACCCGCATGACATGGCAACAGGCTATCGCGTTGATCAGATACGCGGTGCGGTGAGTATCAAGCGCCCGATGTAGGCAATACAATTTGCATTCCCCCGACAATGCCTGCGAATTTGCAGGCATTGTCACGTTAGCTACTGTTTTATTTCAATAAAACGGTATGTCGCATGACATGCGACGCAGTTGTTCATCGCATCACTCAATTTGGCGACGGTACGATTGCTGTCCTTGAACTGCTCTGCATCGGCGGCGATCTCATCGAATTTCTTGCGTGTTCCAAAGCCGAGCGCCTTCATCTCAACCGGGATCTTTCTGAATAACGAGCCGGGTGTATTCGCCTCTGCCGCCATGCCGGATGCGCGGGCCGACTTGATGACGGTATCGAAATCCTTCTCGGAGGCAGCTGCCAATATAGCTTGTGAATTTTGCAGCCAGTTACGCATCTCCAGCAGCAACGCATTGCGCTCATCTTTGGTCAACATGACGGCCTGACGTCCGTCGTCGGACGGTTTGACTTCGCCTACGGTAAATTTGTAGCCGAACAGCGCGACGATAATGGACAAGATAACAACCAGGCTCCAGCTTAATTTGCAATTTTTCATGACGCATCCTTTAAGGTAATATTTATAACTATATGTTTTATTTGGTTTTTCAGTAGAAGTGTTCCAGAAACGCAGGGCGGAGGCCAATAATGCGATCGTTCTTTATCATTGCGCTGTCTTTCATGGGTTGAGGTAAAAGTTAAATATCATCCTGATTAGCTACCAGGCTCAGCTGCGAAAAAAATGCTGTCATTGCGAACCGCACAGCGGTGTGGCAATCCAGCAGATTTAAAAAACATCTGGATTGCCGTGCAGCTACGCTGCTCGCAATGACGTGCGCTGAACTTTATGGCTAATCAGGAATGTCATCATTGCGTTTTCTGATGCCGTGCAGATAAATCGGGAAGGTTTTTCTGGCCTCATCCAGCAAGGTACGCTTGCCGCCGAAAATTGAAACTTGCATGAAAAGTCCCTGAATCATGCCGATGTAGAGTACCGCGGCATTTTTGCTGTCAAGATCGCAAGATACCTGCGACTGTTCTTTTGCCGCTTCGAGCAGGCCGGCAATTTTGCCTTCATAGCCTGAGATAATTTCCTGAATCAGGTCGCGAAGTTTGCTGTTCCTTTTGTGCAGCATCTCAGAGAACAGCAGGCGAGGAATAGACGGATGCTTGCCGATAAAAGTGATGTGGGCAAAGAACATCCGTTCAATCGCATCGATCGGGTCACTCGCTTCAGAGGCTGCCTTTTCCACTACCGTCATCAGCCGCCCACGTATCCAGTGCATGACGGCCAGCCAGATGTCGTCCTTGGTCGGGAAATGTTTAAAAATCGCGCCTTGTGTGACTTTCATCGCATCGGCCATATCCTGCGTGGTGACGCTGTCGATGCCTTTTTCTGCAGCCAGATGAATGGCGACGCGCACAATCTCGCTTTGTCGCTCTTCGGTCGGCATGCGGCGTTTGATAACTTCCTGATTCATAACACTTCTCCAAAAAAATTACTGTTAAGCATCCCGGCCTTCTCCGGCTTCCTCATAGGTGCGACCATCGCGAATATGGTAAATGCGCTTGAAGGTCGGGATGATTTTTTCATCATGAGTGACAACGATAATTGCGGTCTGATATTGCTGCGCCATCCGATTCAGAATGCGCACCACCGTTAATGCCCGTTCGCTATCCAGTGGCGCCGTCGGTTCATCGGCGAGAATGATGGGAGGGTGATTGGCCAGCGCGCGGGCAATTGACACACGCTGCTGTTCGCCGCCGGATAATTCCGAGACTTGCGCACGGGCCCGATGGCCGACATCCAGTGCATCCAGCAATTCCCTGGCGCGAATTCGCGCCTGTGTATTCGGCACGCCCGCCAGCATCGGCAGCAGCGCAATGTTATCGGTCACATCCAGAAACGGAATCAGATAAGGCGCCTGAAAAATGAAACCGATACGGTCGCGTCGTAATGTGCGCAGGTCATTGATTTTCCATGTATTTTCAAAAATAGTCTGTCCGCCGAGCTGCATTTTTCCCGAAGTCGGTTTTATTACCGCTCCCAGACATTTCAGCAATGTGCTTTTGCCCGAACCGCTAGGTCCCACCAGACCGACCACCTCGCCCGGATTGATCGTCATGTTCACGCCTTTGAGCGCATCAACAGCGGTATCACCCTCACCATAACGCTTGGTCAAATTCTCGATATGAATTGCCGGTTCGTTCATGTCAGCCTCCGATTGCAGTGGCAGGATCAATCCGCAATGCCGCACGGATGGCGAAGATGCTGGCTAAGGAACACATCAGCATGACCAGAATGAAGCCGCGTATCGCGTCGCCGGGGATCAGCAAAACATATTTTGGAAACAGCGGTGCCCACAGCGTCGCGGCTGTTTTACCGACCACAAAACCGATCAAACCCAGACCCAGCGCCTGTTGCAATATCATGCCACTGATCGTTTGGTTGCCCGCCCCCACCAGCTTGAGCACCGCAATCTCCCGGATTTTATTCATGGTCATGGTGTAGATAATAAAAGCCACAATCGCGGCACTGACGATGGATAAAATCACCAGAAACATAAAAATCTGTTTGGCCGAGGTGGCAATCAGTTTGGCGACCAGAATTTCCTCCATCTGGTCTTTGGTATACGCCTGCAAATGTTTCCAGCGGCGTATCTGACGGGCAACCTCCTGATCGTCGTGTCCGGTTTTGATGCGCACCAATACCGCATTGACCGTGTGACTGTTGATCTGGTTTGCCAGAACGGCGTCCAGCACTCCCGTCGTTGTCTTTGAGGAACTGCACTTCCTGAGCATCCTTGAGCGGTACGAACACCATCGGATCGCCGCTCGATGAGACCATGCGTTGCGTCAAGCCGACTACCGTGTATGAATGGCGGCGAATCTGGATGCGCTCACCCAGCAGAAACCCCGTTTTGATATCAGCCAGCGCTTCATAGTGTGTGTGAGTAATCGGCCGTCCGGCCACCAGATAGGCGGGTTCACCCGGGCGGCCTTGCTCGATGCCGACCAGCATGACGCGCACATCCTTGCCGCCTTGCTGGATTTGCATGGTCAGGTACGCCACGTTTCCGGCTGCCAGAACCCCCTTCTGACCGAGCAGGTCGCGCGCCACATCATCGTGAATGCCGGACGGTTCGGCATAAGGCCCCAGCGTGTCTTGCTGAACCACCCAGAGGTCAGCACCCGCATTGTTTATCATGGCTTTCGCGTCATCCACCATGCCGCGATAGACGCCCGCCATGGTCAGCGTGACTCCGATCAATAAACCGAGCCCCACGCCGGTGAAAACGAATTTCCCCCAACCATGCAGAATGTCGCGGCTTGCGAGATTGATCACGCTCAGTTCCTCACGATTTCCGCAACGACCTTCAGCTTCAAGTCTTCTTTTATTGCCTGCTGGCTGTAGACGATGACCTCATCGCTGTCAGTGAGCCCGTCAAGAATTTGTGTGCGGCCCTCCAGAGTCGAAATGCCGGGTGTGACCGGACGGAACCTGGCATGATTATTTTGCAGTACCCAGACGCCGTCTTGTTGATTGATTCGTTTGACCGCAGCAGTGGCAATCGAACGTGTCTTTTCCAGAACGGGCAACTTGATGGTGACTTCAGCGTATTCGCCGATGCTGGCATGGAGATCCGGCGCAGCTACATTCACG
>JAPLQK010000030.1 GCA_026399735.1 Pseudomonadota bacterium | reverse complement strand
CCGGTATTCAGAGTGACATCGCCTCTGCCTGCGAAACTGCCCATGCCGTAAAAGTCGCCCGGCATAGGCTGAAATTGAACGCCAAACTGACCCAGTGACAGCCCAGCGCGCCATTTCCCGCCATCCAACTCCCACATGGCCTGCCCCAGCATTGAGGTGCGACCGTTGAAATGCCCTTGTTGCGCGTCCACGATATAGGCCGTCAGGTTCGGGTTGTTAACCTCGGGTTGCAGCACGCTGACCTGCCATGAGATGAGACTGGCGGCATTTTCCTCATTACCATGCATGGAAATGCCGGGGGCTGCCAGAAAAAAATCGCGTATCTGATCCTGATAGATGGATTGCGGCAGCATGATCCCCGACCGGGTATGCGCCACATCGCGCGTCAGGTTATAAAAACCATAAGGATTTTTTATTTTACCCACCTGCATGCCGAGATGACGCTGCCCGTTATCAATCAGGGTATGGTCAACAAACGCATAGTCCACACGCACAGCCCCGTTGTCCATCCCGCCTGCCCGGCGCGACACCAGCTGACCCGACGCCAGCCAGTCCGGCGCAGCCTGCCAGGATAAATTAGCACCCAATTCACGCGCATCAACCCCGGTACTTCCAGCCCTGCTGCCGGCAAATTGATTGTGACTGTCCCGTACAACACCCTGACTGATAAAACCGTGCAATTGCACACCTTCAGGCAAATCAGCCGCTTCGGCGCTCACCAGCAGCGCAAGTGCAATATTAACGAACAGAAATCGTGTGAACTGTGTCATTGCTCTTTACCTTATTGACATAGCCGATTGCGCCCGGCGTAGCGGCCACTCTTGCCAGCATTTCCTGTTCTGAAGCCACTTCAACAGGTGCTTGTCCGGTGCCGGAATAAACCAGCCGATTCCAGGACTGCTGTAATTGATAGGGATAAATATTGAGAACCTCCCTGCAAAAAACATCATGCAGGGAGTTTTGCTGGGGCAGTACAAACACCCGTACGACAAGACCAGAAGACCAGGATAGCTGACGCATGCCAAACATCGAGCGGGCTTCATTGACCGTCAGGGTTTGAATCGCTACCCCCGGATGGGCGATCATTTCGGCGGCCCGCGCACCACCGGCATAAATCCACAATACAAGCAACAGCATCGCAGCCACCAGCGGCGATGATTTGTATCGTTTGCAAGAATTGGCCGGGTTCATCTGTGCGATATTTCTGATAGAAATTTACTTTACGATTATAGGTGATATAAGTACAGTGCAAACCCCATCTGACGCAAAGAAACAACTGGCTTTAATTTTTTATATAGGTATAATGCGCCGCTTGCCGCAGACCATGCGGCATTAGTTCATCGTTTCCGACCTACCTCTCGCTCGCTGCAAAGCGCGCCTGTCTAAAGAACTCTTCATAAATTCGTAAAGTTTACGGATTTTCAGGGTTTCCCGGTTAGCAACGATGTTTTTTGCGCCGGTTAATCCTCTGCCCGTATCACGGGCGGCAATACCACCTGCGCTTACCTTAGGGAACTACACACGTTCTCCATCCCGGATTTGATTCGGCGACAGCTTATTGCTGACGCCCTGTCCGGATGGCGAAGTAGATTCCCTTTGATTTTAAAAGGAAGCAACATGACATTTGAAGAACTGAATTTAAACCCGCTTATCCTTAAGGCTATCACCGAATCCGGCTACACGGAACCTACGCCTATTCAGGAACAGGCTATCCCTGAAGTCATCGCCGGTCACGACCTGATGGCATCGGCTCAAACCGGTAGCGGTAAGACTGCAGCCTTTATCCTGCCGGCATTGAACCGTCTGGCTACTCCATCCGCGATGCCAGGCAAAGGCCCGCGCGTACTGGTATTGACTCCGACTCGCGAACTGGCACAACAGGTTTGCGATGCAGCCACCAAGTACGGCAAAAACATGCGCTTCAAGATCATCAGCATCCTGGGCGGCATGCCTTATCCAGTACAAAACCGGCTGCTCTCCAGCCACGTTGATATTCTGGTCGCAACACCAGGCCGTCTGATCGACCATCTGGAACGCGGTCGTATTGACTTCTCACGTCTGGAAATGCTGATTCTGGATGAAGCGGATCGTATGCTGGACATGGGTTTCGTGGACGATGTAGAACGCATCGCTGCTGCAACTCCGGCTACTCGCCAAACTCTGCTGTTCTCGGCAACACTGGAAGGCGTTGTTGGCAATCTGGCTTCACGTCTGCTCAAGTCACCTAAGCGCATCAATGTTTCTGCGGCTAAAGACAAGCACGAAAACATCGAACAACGCATGATGTTCGCTGATGACGTAGCGCACAAGAACAAGATGCTGAGCCACCTGCTGACAGATACTGAAGTTAATCAAGCACTTGTGTTTACTGCTACCAAGCGCGATGCTGACGGCCTGGCCGATCAACTCTCGGCACAAGGTCATTCAGTTGCAGCTTTGCACGGCGACATGAGCCAGCGCGAACGTAATCGCACGCTGCTGAATATGCGTAACGGTAACGTGCGTATTCTGGTTGCAACTGACGTAGCTGCTCGCGGACTGGATGTACGCGGCATTTCACACGTCATCAACTTCGACTTGCCTAAGTTCGCTGAAGACTACGTTCACCGTATCGGTCGTACCGGTCGTGGCGGTTCGTCAGGGATTGCAATTTCGTTCGCCTCTAACCGCGATGCGCAATTGTTGAAGCGTATCGAGCGTTACACGGAACAAAGCATCAAGATGCACACCATCGAAGGTCTGGAGCCTAAGTACAAGCTGCGCACCGGCGGCCCGTCTTCGGATCGTCCACGTGGCAACGGTGGCCCTCGTAGTGGCGGCTTCGGCGGCGGCAACAGCGGTGGCGGATACGCCGGCAACCGTGGTAACGGCGGTGGTTTCGGCGGCGGCAATCGCAGCTCGGCGTTTGCCGGTAACGGCAACAACGGCGGTGCAGGCTTCCATCACAGCGCACCGGACAGCCGTCACAGCCATCCGGCTCGCAATGAAGGTGCCGGTTTCGGCGGCCAGGCGCGTCCGGCTTTCGGCGGCCAATCTCAACAACCACGCAGCCAGGAACGCAGCTTCGGCAATGCACCTCGCAGCAACACCGGCGGTAATGGCGGTGGCTTCGGCGGCGGCAATGGCGCACCGCGTCGTGACGGCGGCAATCGTCCAAGCTTCGGCGGCAACAACCGCCCCAGCTTTGGCGGCAATCGCGGCGACAACAGCGGCAACAAGTAATCACTGACAGTTCACCCCCCGCAAGGGGGGATGTTTCTGCCTTAATCCCCTCCGGTGCAAACCTGAGGGGATTTTTACTTCCAGCATAAATTACTTAGCAGCGCGAGTCGAAAAAGAGGACCCTTAATAACGCCACGTCGCGATTATTGAGCTACGGTCGATTAGCGGGACTACATGCTAATAGCGAGGCGGCATTTCGTTCACAGGCTTACTCTCATTCCCCGCTTCAGCCAGCGATTGGATATGTCTTGCGAGCGATGTACAAATCGCTTCAAGCTGGTTCAGCTTTTTTTGTTGCTGATAGACAATTTTATTCAGTTCCTCTATCAGGTCTTCCTGGAAGGAAATTTTTGTTTCTATGTTTACTAAACGTTCTTCAATCATGAGGTGTCTTTAGAAAATTCGGCGATTAGCCAGTGGATGGTGAGCATTCTAACGCGGGCAGGCACAGATGATTGAGATGTTTCACACGCATGCATGATAAGTGGCGCTTTTGTAACAGGATGGGTTCGGAGTGCATTCGCAATTGATCCGGGGGCTTTTGATTTTTAATGATTGACAATCAGGGCGAATCTTGCCAAGCTTTATCTATGTCACATATTGCCCGAAAATGTATCGCTGTGCTTTTAGCCATTTGGCTGCCGCTGTTTAGTGGCAGCGCGCTGGCGGTCAGTGTGTCCATGCAGATGCCGCACGGCGTCTGCCATGAGGCCGGTATGGAGATGATGCAGGACGATCAGCAGCATGATCAGTCAAATTCAGATCAGCCGTCTGATCAGCAGAATTCATCTTGCAGTAACTGCGGTCTTTGTCATCTGGCATGCAGCGGTTATCTGGGCGTACAAAAAATCATGAGTCCTGGTGTTCTGCAAGCGGCCGCCTCAGTCACGCCTTATCTGTTCTCGTTTTATTCCATCAGCTCTACTCCGCTCGTTCCTCCTCCGCTCGCATAAGACTGACGCAGGACGAATCCGTCTGTCAGTTTCGTAAATTGAACTCCTGCTCGTCACTGATTGTCCGGCGTTTTTTGTACGCTAAAATTTTTCCTGTTTGGCATACTGTTTATACCGCTGATATCACAATAATAAATTTACATATAAAACATAGTGTTGGAGATTAATGATGAGAAAATATATCAAGATTGTCCTGTTGTCCATATTGCTGGCAAGCAGCAGCGCCATGGCAGCAGAACATCAGCACAATGAAGCGATGCAGGGCATGACGATGAATGCCGGGCAGCAATGGATCGATGGCGTAGTTAAAAAAGTTGATCAGAAAAAAGGCCAGATCACACTGAAACATGCCGCAATAGCCAACGTGATGCCTGCCATGACCATGAGCTACAAGGTAGCGCCATCGCTCAAAGGCATACAGGCCGGCGACAAGGTTCGGTTCGTTCTGGAAAAGAACAACGATGATTATGTTGTGACCCGCATCGAAATGGTCAGGTAATCAGGTCGCGTAACGGGGGGATAGCCGTTGCGGGTCTGTGAGGAGTAATGATGAAAAATTTGAATGCATTATTGTGGCTTGCCTGTTTTTCAGGCTGGGCGGCTCAGGCGGCGCCCTTGGGTGCGGATGTAGAGGGTTTGTTGAAGTTTGCACAGGCGCATAATCCTGAACTGGCGGCGATACGCCTGGAAGCCGATGCGGCATCAATGCGCGTGCAACCCGCAGGCAGTCTGCCGGATCCGGTGTTGCGTACGGATTTGATGGATATCACCAATCAGGGGACCAACAAATCGCCGGATTTACTGCCCTCGAAGGTGGGCAGCACGCGCTATTTGCTGATGCAAAGCGTACCCTGGTTCGGAAAACTCGATTTGCAGAGCGGGGTAGCCGAAGCGCAAGTGGCAGGTGCGCGCGGGCAGGCGGCCGTCACCTGGGCTGACTTGAGCGGCAAAATAAAATCGGCCTATGCGCAGCGTTACTACCTGTCTGACAGCATCAGGCTGACCCGTGAAACACTGGACTTGACGAAGAATCTGGAAAAAATCGCGCAAACACGTTATGCAAACGGGCTGGGCCCACAGCAGGAAGTGATACGCGTGCAAATCGAAAAGACGGATTTGCAGACGACGCTGATTGAGCTGGGCAACGAACAGCATCATGTTCATGCCAGACTGAATGCATTGCTGTCGCGTCCCGCTGATGCCGAACTTTCAGCGCCTGAAAAACAGCGCACGTTGCCTGCAGATGCACAACTGGCACAGCTGGCAGAGCAGTTGCGCGCGCATAATCCGCAGTTACAGGTCGCCGACGCGGTCATCAACGAAGCCCGGATGAGTCGCGATCTGACCTATAAAAATCGTTATCCCGGATTTACCTTCGGGGTCGCTCCCAACCAGGTCGGCAGCGCCGTGAAGAGCTGGGATCTGATGGTCGAATTCAATATTCCGTTACAGCAGGCATCGCGCCGTTCGCAGGAACGTGAAGCGGAAGCAAAGCTTGCGGCATCCACCGCACGGGAGGCGTCGCTGCTCGACCAGATGTTGTCTGCGTTATCCGAAAGTATTTCAGGTCTTGAGACCGCACGGCACACCGACGAGATGATCGCTGCGAGTTTGCTGCCGCAAGCCGAACTGAGTTTCCAGTCTGCGCTGAGCGGCTACACGACCGGTAAAGTCGATTTTTCAGTGCTGCTGGAGGCGCAGCGGCAAATTTTGAAAGCGCGTCAGCAACGCATCAGGGCGCAGTATGAAGCGCAAGTGCGGATGGCAGAAATAGAACGCCTGATTGGGGGAAAATTATGAAAAAAATCAATCTGATAGCATTATTTGTTGTTGTCGCGGCAGGCAGCTTCTTGCTGGGAAACCATCAGGCAGATCATTCAAAATCGCAAACGGTAAACGGTAAACCGGAAACCGGTAGCCGCAAACCGCAAACTGAAAACAGGAAGTTGTTGTATTACCGCAACCCGATGGGTCTGCCGGATACCTCGCCGGTACCCAAAAAAGACAGCATGGGTATGGACTATGTGGCGGTGTATCAGGGTGATGAAGCCGGGGAAGACGGCGCGGTCAGCATCAGCGTTGCCAAGGTGCAGAAGCTCGGCGTGAAGAGCGAAGCGGCGATGTTGCGCAGTTTGAACAGAACCCTGCATGCCACAGGGCGCATTGAAGTTGACGAACGACGCACTTATGCCATCGCGCCGAAATTCGAAGGCTGGGTTGAGCGTCTGTATCTGAACAGCACCGGACAGACCGTTAGTAAAGGTCAGCCGCTGTTCGATGTATACAGCCCGGAACTGGTGTCGGCGCAGCGTGAATATGCCATTGCGGCACAGGGCGAGGCCAAACTTGCCAATGCCGATGAGGAAACGAAAGCCGGCATGAAGCAGCTCGCAGACGCCAGTCTGGCACGTTTGAAAAACTGGGATATTACGCCGGGTGAACTCAGGCAATTAACCGATGGAAAATCCAGGCGCAATCTGACCTATTACGCGCCGGTATCGGGCATCGTGCTTGAGAAGAAGGCGGTGCAGGGGATGCGTTTCATGCCGGGAGAGACGTTGTATCAGATCGCTGATTTGTCGTCGGTGTGGGTGCTGGCAGATATCAGCGAACAGGATATCGCACTGATCAAGGCAGGCGGTAAAGCCAAGGTTAATATTGCGGCTTTCCCGGATAAGACGTTTGAAGGGAAGATTACCTTCATATATCCGACGCTGAATCCGGCGACGCGTACCGTACAGGTGCGTGTGGAAATGGCCAATACTGACGGGCAGTTGAGGCCCGCGATGTTTGCGAATGTCACGCTGCCTGTCGGCAATAACGCCCGGGTGCTGACCGTGCCGACGTCAGCCGTGATTGACAGCGGCACACGGCAGATCGTGCTGGTGCAACGGGCTGAAGGCCGCTACACGCCGCGCACCGTCAAGCTGGGACATCGCAACAATGATTACGTCGAAGTGCTTGATGGCATTCGTGAGGGAGAGCTGGTGGTGACTTCCGCGTTGTTCCTGATCGATGCGGAAAGCAATCTCAAGGCGGCGCTTGCCGGATTGGGTACACCAGCTTCCGCGTCACCCGCTGATGTAGGTCGGGATTTATCCCGACAAGTCGGGCTGAAGCCCGACCTACCCATCAAGACGGTCGGGCATCAGGCAAACGGTGTCTTCAATGCCATCAATGAGGATGGTTCTGCGAACATCACGCATGAGGCGATTAAAACCTTGGGCTGGCCGGGTATGACGATGGATTTTGCACTGGCTAATGCTTCACTGGCTGCGGGCGTCCGGCGCAAACCGGATGAATGGGTGATTACCAAACTGCAAGCACGCCTGCCGCATGAGGGACACTGAGATGCTGGAAAAAATTATAGACTGGTCGGCGCATAACCGTTTTCTGGTGATATTGACCACGGTGTTTGTCATTCTGGCGGGTATCTATGCCGTTATCAAGACGCCGCTGGATGCGTTGCCGGATTTGTCTGATGTGCAGGTTATTGTTTACACAGAATATTCCGGTCAGGCGCCGCAGGTGGTCGAGGACCAGGTCACCTATCCGCTTACCACCGCGATGCTGGCTGTGCCCAGATCCAAAGTTGTGCGGGGATTCTCGTTTTTCGGCGCATCGTTTGTGTATGTGATCTTCGAGGATGGTACCGACATCTATTGGGCAAGATCGCGTGTGCTGGAATATCTCAACAGCATCCGCATGCCCAAAGGCGTCACCCCTCAGCTGGGGCCGGATGCGACCGGGGTGGGCTGGGTGTATCAGTATGCGGTGCTGAGCGAGAAGCATAATCTTGCCGAGCTTCGCACCATGCAGGACTGGTATCTGCGCTATCAGTTGACCGGTGCACATGGCGTCGCGGAAGTGGCCTCCATCGGTGGTTTTGTGCAGCAGTATCAGGTTACTGTCGATCCGCTGAAGCTGCGCGCTTACGGTATTCCGTTGAGTCGCGTGTCGCAGGTGATTCGTGACTCCAACCGCGATGTCGGCGGTCGCGTGATTGAGATGGCTGAGACGGAATACATGGTGCGGGGGCACGGTTATCTGCATGGCAAATCGGATATCGAAAATCTGGTGGTGCAGGCGGATCGCGGCACGCCGGTGTTGCTGCGTGACATCGCGCATGTCGATCTGGGGCCGGATGAGCGGCGCGGCTTAACCGAACTCAACGGTGAAGGTGAAGTGGTGTCCGGCATTGCGATTGCCCGTTTTGGCGCAAATGCACTGGAAGTCATTCAGAACATCAAAAACAGGATTGCCGATGTGTCCGCAGGTCTGCCGGAGGGCGTGACGATCAAGACTGTTTACGACCGCTCTGAACTGATACAGCGCGCCATCAATACGCTTCGGCACACGCTGCTTGAAGAAGGCGTCATCGTGGCGCTGGTGTGCATGGTGTTCCTGATGCATGTCAGGAGCGCGCTGGTGGCGATCGTGATGCTGCCAATCGGCGTGCTGATCGCCTTCATCGCGATGCATGCATTGGGTATGAATTCAAATATCATGAGCCTGGGCGGCATTGCGATTGCGATCGGTGCGATGGTGGATGCGGCGATCGTGATGATCGAGAACGCGCATAAACACATCGAGCGGCTCAGGGAAGGGGAATCGCGCGCTGAAGCGATCATCGTGGCCTGCAAAGAAGTCGGCCCGTCGCTGTTCTTTTCCTTGCTGATCATCACCGTGTCGTTTCTGCCGGTGTTCACGCTGGAAGCGCAGGAAGGGCGGCTGTTCGCGCCGCTGGCATTCACCAAGACTTTTTCGATGGCGGGCGCCGCCTTGCTGTCGGTGACACTGGTGCCGGTGCTGATGATGCTGTTCATCAAGGGGCGCATCATGCCGGAGCAGAAGAATCCGCTGAACCGTTTCATGATACGCATCTATCGACCGCTGATTGCAGCCGTTCTGTACCGGAAGAAGACCACCATTGCGATCGCTGTTCTTGCAATGTTGCTGAGCGCGTACCCGGCCACCCGACTGGGCAGCGAATTCATGCCGACCCTGAATGAGGGTTCCTTGCTCTATATGCCGGCTTCCTTGCCCGGCATGTCGGTCACCAAGGCTGCCGAACTGTTGCAGACCCAGGACAGGATCATCAAATCTTTCCCCGAGGTGTCATCCGTGTTCGGCAAGGCGGGACGGGCGCAGACCGCCACCGATCCGGCACCGCTGGAAATGTTTGAGACGGTGATCAATCTGAAACCTGAAGATCAATGGCGTCCGGGCATGAATATAGACAAATTGATCGCCGAGATGGATCAGGCGTTGCAATTTCCGGGCGTGGCGAATTCATGGACCATGCCGATCAAGGCGCGCATCGATATGCTCTCGACCGGAATACGAACTCCTATTGGAATCAAGGTGTTCGGAAAGAATCTTGAGGAAATGGAACGTCTGGCAAAGCAGATCGAAGCCGTGGTCAGCAAGGTGCCGGGCACGAGCAGTGCCTTTGCCGAACGCTTAACCGGCGGCTACTATCTGGATATCGAACCTGACCGTCTGGCGCTGGCACGTTACGGCCTGACGGTCGGCGAAGTGCAGGATGTGATCGCCACTGCCTTAGGCGGGGAGAATGTCACCACCACGGTGGAAGGGCTGGAGCGCTTCGGCGTTAATGTGCGTTATCCGCGCGAATTGCGCGGTACGCCCGATCAGATCGCACGCGAGGTACTGGTGACAACACAGGACGGTGCGATGATTCCGCTAGGGCAACTCGCGAAGGTCGGGATCACGAAAGGTGCTCCCTCGATCCGTACTGAAAATGCGCTGCTGTCCGCGTATATTTATGTGGACATCCGGGATCGAGATGTGGGGTCCTATGTCGCTGACGCCCGTCGTGCGGTGAATGAACAGGTCAAATTCCCGCCTGGTTTCTACGTAACCTGGAGCGGTCAGTTTGAGTACATGGAACGCGCCATTGCCCGCATGAAAATCGTGATTCCGGTGACCTTGCTGCTGATTTTCCTGCTGCTGTTCTTAAATTTTAAGCGAGTCACCGAATCGTTGATCGTGATGCTGTCTGTGCCGTTCGCGCTGGTGGGTGGTGTGTGGCTGCTGTGGCTGCTCGACTATAATCTCTCTGTCGCGGTAGCAGTGGGCTTCATCGCCCTTGCGGGCGTTGCGGCCGAGACCGGCGTGGTGATGCTGATCTATCTGGAACAGGCATGGAAGACCGTTCAGGCGCGCTGTCTCGATGAGGGGCGTGCACCGGGTCTGGCTGATCTGAATGAAGCGATCATGCACGGCGCGGTTGAGCGTGTGCGCCCGAAAATGATGACGGTGGTGGCGATCATGGCAGGCTTGCTGCCCATCCTGTGGAGCAGCGGCACCGGTTCCGAAGTGATGCGCCGCATTGCAGCCCCGATGGTCGGCGGTATGATTTCATCGGCTATACTGACGCTGCTGGTCATTCCTGTGCTGTTTGCGCTGGTGAAACGGCGCGCTCTTAAATAGGGATAGTGATTTGCCGGATTTTTTGCGGACGGACTACGACAGGATGTAAAAACATGTTCAGTAAACTGTTTTCCCTTGATCAGATAACGCCAGCGCTGTTGCAGGCCATCGAACGCGCTGTTTTAAGCGTTGAACCGATGCTCAAACAGACCGGCGGATATCCGGCTGCTTACCGCAAACCGGTGATGCATGCGCTTGAATATGCACGCAGTCTCGCGCTTTGCGTACCCGGTCCGGTGGTGGTCAATCCGGATTCATTTGCAAGGGACAATTATGTGCATGCTATCTTTCCGTCCATGGATAGCCTGTCGGAGGCACTCAGAAGCAGCGTTGCAATGCAGGCGTATCTGCGTGAACAGGGTTCAGGCGACGAAATTTACGCTTTGATGGGCATGCGTCGCATGGAAAAGACAATCACGGGAATGGAATTGTCAGGTCAGGTGATACAGCAGGATGTGCTGCAGCATATGGTGTATTTTGTCAGTCATACGATAGAAAATCCCGCGCCCAGTGAGCAGCAGGCCAGAGATCAGATTGCATGGCGTTTTTTTGACAGTCTGCTGGACAAGGTGGCAAAGCGTGTGACTTCGCGCAAGCAGCAAATGCAGGTACAACGGCAGGAACTGGATGCATTGATGGACAGTTTGCGTGCAGCCGGCACCGAGACACGTCCAGCCCTTGAGGAGAAATTATCCGGAATGCTGTCAGGCATGCCGGACACGGCCACTGCGCTGGAGGATTACACCGATGATTTTGACGCCGTGCTGCTCAATCCGGAAAAATATCTGCGCCTGAGCAAATCCTCGATGGCACTGGACAGTATGGGCGTCCAGCGGGATGTCGATGAAACAACACCGATGCTGGTATTTAGCGAACTGGTCGGTTTCGACCGCCGTGACTGGACGGTGACCATGGTGAATTGCCGTAATATGAAGCAGGACACGTTCACTGAACGGCTGGAAACTGCGTACCGCATGCTTTCCATTTAAGGTTCAATTGGTACTTTCCGTGCCTTGTCGATCAACGGTCAGTTGCTGCTCTGCGGTTTGACTTCTTCACCAAGCAAGGCATCCTTTTCCCACCCGCCGCCCAGCGCCTGTATCAGCGCAACGTCAGCGGTGTAGCGCTGGCCCGCGATCAGCAGCGCTGCGTTGCGCGCGGTATAAGCGGCCGTTTGGGCCGTAACCACATTCAAAAAGGACACCGTTCCCGCCTTGTACTGGTCGGTTGTCAGGCGTAATGAACGCGCTGTTGCTGCGACGGCTTGTTTTTGCAAAGCCGCTTCCTCGGAGAGTATTACGGAGGCGGCCAGCTGATCCTCGACTTGCTGCATTGCCGTCAGACTGAGCTGCCGGTACTGAGCGACCGCCATCTGGTAGCTTCCCTGACTTTGTGCGACACCTGCGCTGCGCGCGCCGCCATCGAACAGCGTCTCGGCAACCGAGGGTCCCATCGACCAGAAAATATTCGGCGCTGCAAACAGATTGGTCAGCGTCGGGCTGCGCCAGCCGCGTGTCCCCGACAGCGTTAAAGCCGGAAAATAGGCCGACTTTGAGACACCGATCTGTGCGTTGGCAGCGGCGACCTGACGTTCTGCAGCGCGTACATCAGGGCGGCGCAGCAACAGTTGCGACGGCAAACTGGCCGGAATTGCCCTGGGTTCTTCCAGACCCGGCATGGGCGGCAGGCTGAAACCTGCGGGCGCTTGCCCTGTCAGTACGGCGATGGCGTGTTCCAGTTGGGCGCGCTGCACACCGAAAGTGGCATGCTGAACCCGGGCGGTCGCCAGTTGCGATTCGGCCAACGCGACGTCGGCCTGGGTGGCGACGCCTGCCTGGTAGCGGTTGTGCGTGATTTGCAGCGCCTTTTCATACGCGGCTACCGTATCTTGTGCCAGCGCGGTCTGGCTGTCCAGCTGGCGAATCAGGAAATAGTCCTGTGCCAGCGTGCCTTGCAGGCTCAACTGAGCCCAGTGCAATGTTTCCAGACTGGCTTCAGAACTGGCCTGATTGAATTCTACCTGACGACGCACTTTGCCCCATAAATCCGGTACCCAGCTGGCAGTAAAACCCGCTGATTTTCCGGAAACCGTGGTGGTCGTGGTAGCGCCGGTGGTACTCGAAACGCCGCCTGAGGAGGTTCTGGTCGATGAAACGGTGGCACCCAGCGTGGGATATTCGGCAGCGCGTGCTGCATCGCTGGCTGCCTGCGTCTGGCGATAGGTGTAAAAGGAGGCTTTCAGACTCTGGTTGGCGATTGCCACACGCGCCTCCAGCGCATCCAGCGTCGCATCATTGAACACCGTCCACCAGGCGCCGTCCAGTTTGACCGGCGCAGTCTGTATCCAGCCTTCCTTGAATTTGGCGGGTGTCTCTGTCTCCGGACGTTTGTAGTCCGGCCCGACCGCGCAGCCCGTCAGCGCAATGAATAACGATAATATATTGATTTTAAAGTAAAATTTCATAATATTCCTTTCGCGGATTTGAGCGGACGGCGGCGTGCCCAGCGTAGTTGTCCCCAGTGGCGCATTTTGTCCAGTTGCAGATAAATCACCGGCGTGGTGTACAGCGTGAGCAGCTGGCTGACGATCAGCCCGCCCGCGATGGCAATCCCCAGCGGCTGGCGCAGCTCGGCGCCGTTTCCGGTGATGATGGCCAGCGGCAACGCGGTGAAAAGGGCTGCCAGCGTAGTCATCAAAATGGGGCGCAGGCGCAAAAGACAGGCCTCGTGAATCGCCTCATGCGGGCTGGCACCGGTATCTCGTTCAATCTGCAGCGCGAAATCCACCATCAGGATGGCGTTCTTTTTGACGATGCCGATCAACAGGAACACGCCGATCAGCGCGATGATCGAAAAATCGATATGGAAGATCAGCAGCGCAAGTACCGCGCCCATGCCCGCCGAGGGCAGGGTAGACAATATGGTCAGCGGGTGGATGGTGCTCTCATACAGCATGCCCAGCACGATGTAGATGACTAAAATGGCGGTAAAAATAAACAAGGGCTGGTTGTTGAGTGTGTCGGCAAACAGTTTCGCCGTGCCCTGAAAGCCGCCCTGAATACTGCCCGGCAGACCGATTTGCGCCATCGCCACCGCAATTTTTTGCTGCGCCTGACCCAGTGAGACGGTTTTTTCCAGGTTGAACGAAATCGTCGAGGCGGCAAACAGCCCCTGATGATTGACTACCAGCGGGGTATTGCCCAACTCGTAATGTGCCAGCGACGCCAGCGGGACTTGTCGTCCTGTGGCGCTGGTCAGGTAAATGCTGTTCAGTGCATCGGGGCCTTGCAGGTAGCGCGCATCGGCCTCCATCACCACGCGGTACTGGTTCAGCGGCGCGTAGATGGTCGAGATCAGGCGCTGGCCGAAGGCGTCGTTCAGCGTCTGGTCGATGGTGTTGACCGTAATGCCGTAACGCGCTGCGGCTTCCCGGTCGATCACCAGTTGGATCTGTTGCCCTTTGCTCTGCTGGTCGGTGTTCACATCGGTCAGGCCCGGAATATGCCTGAACGCTTCCAGTACGCGAGGCTCCCAGGCGCGGAGTTCATTCAGATCGCTGGTCTGCAAGGTGTATTGATAGAGTGCGGGCGAGGGTCTGCCCCCTGCGCGGATATCCTGTACGGGCGCCAGAAATACCTGCGCGCCCGGCACTGTGTTCAGTTTTCGTCTGAGATTGCCGATCACGGCGGCCGCATCCGGGCGCTGCGTATAGGGTTGCAGGCTCATGAAGATAAAGCCGCCGTTGGTTCCTCCTCCGCCGGTAAAAGCCACTACATTTTGTACCGCCGGATCGGCTTTGATGATCGCAACGATCTGTTCGAGTTTGTGCGACATGGACTGGAATGAAATCGCCTGATCGGCCTGAATGTTGCCGGTGATCAGACCCGTATCCTGAGTCGGGAAGAACCCCTTGGGGACAATTCCGTATAAATAAACGGTAAAAGCGATGGTGCCGAAAAATACTGCCAGCATGATCCGGTGATGCCTGAGCGACCAGGTCAGACTCAGGTCGTAACCGTGCAGCAATTCCGCATAACCGCGTTCCCCCATCGCCGCCAGACGACCGGGCGGGGTATCGCTGCGGGCCTTTAACAGGCGTGAGGCTAACATCGGCGTCACGGTGAGCGAGACGATCAGGGATATGAAAATCGCGATCGACAGCGTGGCGGCAAATTCGCGAAACAGGCGGCCGATGATGCCGCCCATCAGCAATACCGGCAAAAACACCGCCACCAGCGACAGACTCATCGACAACACCGTAAAGCCGACCTCTTTTGCGCCGAGAAACGCCGCCTGCATCGGTTTCATGCCGGCCTCGACGTGGCGCATGATGTTTTCCAGCACCACCACGGCATCGTCCACCACAAAGCCGGTTGCGACGATCAGCGCCATCAGAGACAGATTATCCAGGCTGTAGTCCAGCAGATACATGGCGGCAAAGGTGCCCACCAGCGAAATCGGCACTGCAATCGCCGGGATCAGCGTGGCGCGCCAGTCGCGCAGGAACACGAAAACCACCAGTGCGACCAGCAGCACCGACAGCAACAGCGTACTCACCGAGTCGTGCAGGGAGGCGCGGATAGTGACGGTGCGATCCAGCATGACATGTACTTCAATCGCCTGCGGAATCGAGGCGGCCAGCACCGGAAGTTCGGCCTTGATCGCTTCCACTGCATCGATGATGTTGGCGCCCGGCTGGCGGGAAATAATCAGCTGCACCGAAGGCTGGCCGTTGGCCATGCCCATGTTGCGTATATTCTGTGAATTTTCAATGACATGGGCGACCTGTTCCAGTCGTACCGGTATGCCGTGTGTATATGCGACGATCAGATTCCGGTATTCGGCAGCGCTGGTAAGCTGGTCGTTGGCCTGTATCTGCCAGCGATGCTGTGCATCTTCCAGCGCGCCCTTGGGGGCGTTGATATTTGCGGTTGCGATGGCCTGACGGATTTGCTCCGGGCTCAGTCCCATGTTGTTGATCTGATCCAGATCGAGGCCGACACGGACGGCAGGTAAGGCAGCGCCGCCTACGGTCACCAGACCGACACCGGGTAACTGGGAGATTTTCTGCGCCAGTATGCTCGATGCGGCATCGTACATCTGCGTGACCGACAGACTTTTCGAGGTCAGCGACAAAATCATGATCGGCGCATCGGCCGGATTGACTTTGCGATAGGTCGGATTCGCGGTCATGCCGGTGGGCAGCAAGGCGCGGGAGGCATTGATGGCGGCCTGCACTTCGCGCGCCGCCGTATTGATGCCTTTGGACAAATCGAACTGGAGGGTGATATTGGTATTGCCCAGCGAACTGCTCGATGTCATCTCCGAGATGCCGGCGATGCGCCCCAGCGCGCGTTCCAGCGGGGTTGCCACGGTGGCTGCCATCACATCTGGGCTGGCCCCCGGCAGACTGGCCTGTACGCTGATGGTGGGGAAATCTACCTGCGGCAGCGGGGAGACGGGCAGAAGTCTGAATGCGATCGCGCCCGCCAGCAACACGGCCAGCGCCAGCAGCGTGGTGCCGACCGGGCGTCTGATGAAGGGTGCGGAAAAGTTCATGCTTGAAAAAGCCTTTCATCCACTAAAAACACGAAATTCACGAAATAAATCAACATCTTAGTTTTGTTCAATTACTCACCAATTCGGTGACATGAGAAGTTCATGTATGTATTTGAATTTGTTCGAGTTTTTTGCGAGCATCTGTTGCGCAGATTGCCTGCTAGAACCTTTTCGTGCCTTTCGTGGACAGCTACGGTTATTAGGTTCTTCATGTGTTGTATTTCGAAAAGCGGGCCGCGATGCGGTCAAAGGCCAGATAAATCACCGGGGTGGTGAACAGCGTCAGCAGTTGAGACAGCAACAGGCCGCCGACTAAGGTGATGCCCAGCGGCTGGCGCAACTCGGCGCCCATACCGCCGCCGATGATCAGCGGGATTGCGCCGAACAGCGCAGCGAAGGTGGTCATCAGTATCGGTCTCAAACGCAGTTGTGCCGCCTGCAAGATTGCGTCGCGCGCCGACAAACCGCCGTTTCGCTGGGCATCGAGCGCGAAGTCCACCATCATGATGGCGTTTTTTTGCACGATACCGATCAACAAAATGATGCCGATGATCGCGATCACCGTCAGGCTGTTGCCGGACAGCATCAGCGCCAGCAGCGCACCGATACCGGCAGAGGGCAGCGTGGATAAAATCGTCACCGGATGCACAAAACTTTCATACAGCACTCCCAACACGATATACATGGTCGCGACCGCCGCCAGCAGCAGCCAGAGCTGGTTGGAGAGCGCCGCCTCGAATGCCGCTGCTGCGCCCTGCATCTTCAACGGGATGGATGCGGGCAGCCTGATGTCTTGCTGTGCCTGGTGTATCGCCTTGACCGCCTCGCCGATGGATACGCCGCGCGCCAGATCGAAGGAGATCATCGCCGCAGGGAACTGGCCTAAATGGTCGACTTCCAGCGCACCTGTTCGCTGCTCGATCTGTGCGATCTGCGACAGGGGGACGGATGCGCCCGAGGCGGAGGTCAGGTAAATGCTGTCGAAGCCGGATAAGCCCTGTCTGTCCGACGGGTCGAGCTGCAACACCACGCGGTACTGCGTCGACTGGGTAAAAATGGTGGAAATCAGTCGCTGGCCGAAGGCGCTGTACAGCGCGCTGTCGATGCCGGCGACGGTGATGCCGAGCCTCGATGCGGTGTCGCGGTCGATATTCACAAATGCCTGCAGTCCCTTGTTCTGTACGTTGCCGGACACATCGGTCAATTGCGGCAGGGTGTGCAGTTTATCCAGCAGGGCTTCACTCCAGCTGGACAGGTCTGCGCTGTTGGTCGCCGTGATGCTGAACTGATAGGGGCTGCGGCTGACCAGATCGTCGATCGTCAGATCCTGTACCGGACGCAGAAAAATATCGATACCGGACACGCCGGCGGCCCTCTTTTGCAACCGGCTGATCACAGGGGTGACCCGGTCACCGCGTTGTTCCAGTGGTTTGAGGCTGATCAGCATGCGACCGCTGTTGAGTGTGGCATTGGCCCCGTCCACGCCGATAAAGGATGAAATGCTGGCAACCGCAGGATCTGTGAGCAGCGCGTCAACCAGTGCCTGTTGCTGGCGGTTCATTTGCTCGAAGGAAGTGCTCTGTGATGAAACTGTGATGGCCTGGATCATCCCGGTATCTTCAACCGGGAAAAATCCTTTTGGAATCAAGATGTAAAGTAGCACGGTCAAGGCCAGCGTGCCAGCTGCGACCAGCAGCGTCATGTTCTGGTGCTGCAACACCAGACGCAAAGCCCGGCCGTAGCCCGAGATCAGACGGTCAAACTGTTGCCCGCTCCAGCGCAACAGGCGGCCTTGCTGTTCATTATGCCGGAGCAGGCGGGCGCTGAGCATGGGTGTGAAGGTCAGCGAGACCATCGCGGAAATCAGGATTGCTGCGGCCAGCGTGATCGCGAATTCGCGGAACAGACGGCCTACCACATCGCCCATGAACAGCAGGGGGATCAGCACGGCGATCAGCGAGAAAGTCAGCGAAATGATGGTAAAACCGATCTGTTTTGCGCCTTTTAAGGCGGCCTGCATCGGCGGTTCACCCTGTTCGATATAGCGTGCGATATTCTCGATCATCACGATCGCGTCATCCACCACAAAACCTGTGGCGATGGTCAGCGCCATCAGCGTGAGATTGTTGATGGAAAATCCTGCCAGATAGATCACGCCGAAAGTGCCGATCAGCGATAACGGAACGGCCATCGCCGGAATGAAGGTGGCGCGCACGCTGCGCAGGAACAGGAAAATCACCAGTACCACCAGCACCACCGAGAGCATCAGCTCGAACTTCACGTCAGCTATTGCGGAACGGATGGTCACGGTTCGGTCGGACAGCACCGTCAGGTCGGTTGCCTCGGGCAGGCTGTCGCGCAATTTCGGCAGTATCTCCTGAATATGATCGACGACCGCAATCACATTCGCACCCGGCTGGCGCTGTACATTGATGACAATGCCGGGCTTGTGGTTGACCCAGGCGGCGAGCAGCGCATTCTCTGCACCTTGAGAGACGCTGGCGACATCTGATAGGCGCACCGGCGCACCGTTTTTGTAGGAAATGATCAGCTGCCGGTAGTCTTCAACGGACTGTAACTGGTCATTGGCATTGATGGTCAGCGCGCGCGTTGTTCCGTCAAAACTGCCCTTGGGTGTATTGACATTGGCCGCAACGATGGCCGCCTGTATGCCGGCCAGATTCAAATTCAGGGAGGCCAGTTGCCGGCCGTTGACCTGTATTTTGACGGCAGGTCGCTGTCCGCCGCTCAAGGTCACCAGACCGACGCCGGCCACCTGCGAGAGTTTTTGAGACAGTCTTGTGTCGGCGATGTCCTGCAACCGGGTGAGCGGCAGCGTGTCCGAGGTCAGTCCTATGGTAATGACGGGCGCATCCGCCGGATTGACCTTGGCATAAATGGGGGGCGAAGGCAGATCCTGCGGCAGGAAAGTGGTTGCGGCATTGATCGCCGCCTGTACTTCCTGTTCTGCGACATCCAGCGGCAGGGTTAAATCGAAACGCAGATTGATGACCGATGCGCCGCCTGAACTGCCGGACCACATTTGTGCCAGTCCGGGCATTTGACCGAATTGCCGCTCTAACGGTGAGGTGATGGAGGAGGTGATGACATCGGGGCTGGCACCGGGGTACAGTGTCGTCACTTGTATCGTCGGATAGTCCACCTGAGGCAGGGCTGATTGCGGTAAAAGCCGGTAGCCGATGAAACCCAGCAGCAGCACCGCCACCATCAGCAAGGTGGTGGCGACGGGGCGCAGAATAAACAGCCTGGAGGGACTGCTGTCAGAGGTTACGCGCTTTGAATCTTCGTCATGTCCGCTGATTTCTTCAGGCGTTTTTGTGCCACTCATTTTTCGGCTTTCCTTGCCGCTCCAGACTTGAGTCCTTGTATGCCGGCAGGCGTGACGATTTGCACCTGTGAGCCATCTTTTAACCTGTCCAGACCATCGGTGACGACGCGTTCACCGGATTTTAGTCCGGCTAAGATGGTGGTGGCGTCCCGGTTGCTCACGCCGGTTGTGACGCGGCGCATCAAGACCTTGTTGCTTCCGTCGATCACATACACATAACTGCCGGGTGCGCCTGTCGCAATGGCCGCAGACGGTACGGTCAGTGCACTTTTCAGTGTGTCGACCAGCAGTTTTACATTGACGAACTGGTTGGGGAACAGTGCCATGCGGGCATTGGGAAATTCCGCCTTGATCATCACGGTGCCGGTAGCGGCATTGATCTGATTGTCCAATGCGATGACTTTGCCTGCGTCGAGCTGTTTAGTGCGGCGCTGATCCCATGCCTGTACCGGCAATGTCGCAGCCGTATGCATGCGTTCGAGCACGCCCGGCAGCTGGTTTTGCGGGATGGCGAACAGTACCGTGATCGGTTGCACCTGGGCGATGGTCACGATAGGCGTGGACGTTACTGCGGTGCCGGACAGCGCGCTGTTGCCGCCACCGATGGCACCAGTCGTGCCGACCATATTGCCTGCATCCACCTGGCGCAGCCCGGCAATGCCTGAAATAGGTGCGGTGATGCGGGTGTAATCCAGTTGCAGTTGTGCATTGTCTGTCGTCGCCTTGTCGGCGGTCACCGTGCCTATCCATTGGGCCACCAGTGCGCGCTGATCGGCAACTTGCTGGGCGGAGATGGAATCCTGTGCCAGCAGTGTTTCATAACGCAACAAATCGGACTGAGCGCCAGTGAGCGTTGCCTGATCGCGCATGGCTTGTCCCTGTGCCTGTTCGAGCAAGACGCGGTAAGGTTTTGCATCCAGCGTGGCAAGTATTTGTCCTGCTTTAACCGGCTGACCTTCGCGAAAATTGATTGTCGACAACTGCCCGGCTACGCGCGGCATTACGCTGACATAGTTGCGTGGGGCTGCCGTGCCCTGTGCCTCTATCCACACCGGCATGGCTTGCTGCTGTACGGTTGCTGCAATTACAGGAACGGGCTGATTTCCTCCTGGTCCGCCTTCGCCCCCCTTTGCGTGAACGATGGAGATGGAGCATGCCAGCAGCGCAAAACCAGTCATGCGACGTAAAGTTGTGAGGGGTAATTGAGATGGCATAGGGTCACGACCGAGGGTGCATACGAGTTGGCGGGATTATACGGAAGAATCGTTGATTCATTGCGTTTGAAACAATTCCTTACAAATGGATAAGTTTTATAAACACTTCGCTTTCATATTGCCTCTAGTATGCATACACTATCTGAATCCTGCGTTAAATGTGACCCCAAGCTCTCCCGTGGGACATCATATGGGGCGTCAAGATCGTGATGCGCAAGACAAAAAGTAACTTATGTATGTATTTGTTTATTAATGATATTAAATAGATGAGGATGCATCATGAAAAAAATTGAACAGATTGAACTGGATGCGTATCGTAATGAAATCGAGGCGGACATGCGCAGTCTGGTTGAAAAGTATCGCAAAATTTTCGACTGGGATATTCCTGAGATTGATCAGCTTGCCGCGGACAAGCTGATTCTGCTGGCAATGCATAAAGCACTGGACGATATTACAACCCGGCTGGCAGGTTAAACGTCTGCGCTGATCGAAAGATTCAGGTTGGTTTTTTTGCCAGTGTCGGCGTCAGCCAGCTGTTGCCATCGCTTGCGACCAGCAGGTCGGCTGATTCAGGTCCCCATGATCCTGCCGCATAGTTGGGGAAGTCAGCCGCCGGATTGTCAGCCCATACCTCAAGGACCGGCATCACCAGTTTCCACGCGGCTTCCACCTGATCAGCGCGCATGAACAGCGTGGCATCGTTGATCATCACGTCGCGCAGCAAGGTTTCATAGGCGGCGGGTGTCTCGGTCTGAAAGGCTTCCTTGTAGGAAAAACGCATGTCGACCGGGCGCAGGCGTAACTGTGCGCCGGGTTCCTTGGCCATGAACTTGAGCACGATGCCTTGCTCGGGATAGATTTGAATGATGAGTCGCGTGGGCTGCGAATTCAGGCCGGCCGAAGCGGGAAAAGCGTGGTGCGGCACATCGCGGAAACGGATGGAGATTTCTGAAACCTTGTTTGACATGCCTTTGCCGGTGCGCAAATAGAACGGGACATCCTGCCAGCGCCAGTTATCGACATACAATTTGAGCGCGGCATAGGTCTCGGTGTTGGAGTGCGGGTCAACGTTAAGTTCTTCACGGTAAGCTGCCAGTTTCTCGCCCTGTATCCAGCCTTCTCCGTATTGACCCCTTGCGGCAAACTGATCCACGGCATCCTTCGGTATCGGGCGCACCGCGTGCAGTACATCCACTTTTTTGCCTCGTACATCGTCGGCGTCGTAGACCACCGGCGGCTCCATGGCCACCAGACACAGCAATTGCAGCAGATGATTTTGCACCATGTCGCGTAATGCGCCGCTTTGTTCATAAGAGCTGCCGCGCTTTTCAACCCCCAGCGTTTCGGCGACCGTGATCACGACGTGGTCGACGTAATGCCGGTTCCAAATGGGTTCAAAGATCGGATTTGCGAAACGCATGGCCAGGATATTCTGCACGGTTTCCTTGCCGAGAAAATGGTCGATGCGAAACAGCTGTCGTTCTTCGAAAATTCTGCACAGTGCATCGTTGATTTTGTGGAAGGATTCGATGTCATTGCCCAGCGGTTTTTCCACGACCAGACGCACACGGCTGCGATCCTGTGAAAGACCTGCTGTGCTGAGTCCGGTTGCGATCGGTTCAAACAGTGCAGACGGCGTGGCCAGGTAAAAAATCCGCACAGCCTGACTTGCCCATTGCTGTTCGGTTTCAGCCAGCATGTCGGCCAGACGTTGAAAATCCTCATTTGAGGTGACGTTAAGCTTGATGTGGCGAATCATGGCTGCGAAAGTTTGCCATGCTTCCGGTGCGGGTTCTCCGCGCCGCGAATTTTCCGTGATGCCTTGATGGAAGTGGAGTGCAATTTCGGCATCGTTTTTATCTGAGCGATCTACGGCCAGTAACTGAAACCGGGAGGGTAAATGTCCGTCGATAAACAGGTCGAACAAGGCGGGCACCACCAGGCGCCATGCGAGATCGCCGCTGGCACCGAACAGCACAAACAAGGTATCGTTTAAATTCGTTGCCGCTTTCATAGTACGTTTATCCTTGTTGTAAGAATTGACTGACACGATATGGTGCCGTGCGTTCAATCCTCGTCTTTAAAATTTTTTGTTCACGCCTGCAATTTTCAAGCGCATCACCTGCGTGATGCGGTTTTGAATGATACAAACTGTTACAAATTTGCGCTTGCCCGACATATTTTGACTGCACTTTTCGTTTAGTATGCTTTATCCATAAAAAACAGCGGAAAAGGGTGGATATTCTTATGATTAAATCTCAGCATAAAATCCTTTTCAGGTTAGTGAGTGCATTGATCTTGCTGGCCGCTATCCCTGCATGGGGTGGTGAGCTGGCCGGGCTGTGGACAGAGTATAACGATGACACGGGCAATCCTGAAGCGCTTATTCGTATTGAAAAAGTAGCAGGCGGCAGCTATGAAGGGAAAATAGAAAGAGTCCTGCCCGATACGGCTGAAAACGCTGCATTGCTTTGCACGAACTGTACAAGCAATCTGCACAACCGCCCGTTATTAGGTCTGCGCATCCTGTCCGGTTTAAAGCGCCGTGACAAGCTGACTTTTGAAGAAGGCGAAATCATTGACCCCGATGACGGGAAAGTCTACCGGTGCAATATTCGTCTGTCTGAAGATGGCAATACCATTGAAGTAACCGGCTACCTCAGTTTTAACTGGATCGGTCATTCTGAAATATGGAGAAGGGCCAGATAAATAGTGGTCATATCCATAAAATATATAATATATTCATATAGTTAACAATATTTGTGACAACACCGAAAATTTATTTTGAAAGAACGCTGGCAAAACTGAGGTCGCTTTTCGGGCAGGGCTTGGTTGTGACCGTCAGCATCATCCTGTTTATCGGCATGGCGCTGAGTGCAACCATTTTTATGTTCATGGAAGCGGCAGCACCCAACACACTCACCATCGCCAGCGGGCCCGCCGGCAGTACTTTCCAGGCAACGGCTGAAAAATACAAAACCATTCTGGCCAAAAGCGGCGTCACCCTGAAAATCCTTCCCTCGGAGGGTTCCATGGACAACTTTAACAAGTTGTCCGATCCGAAGCTGGATGTCGATATCGGATTTGTACTGGGGGGGCAAGTCAACGGTGCGAATACCGACAATCTGGTGTCGCTGGGGAGCATTTCCTACCAACCGTTGATGATCTTTTATCGCGGCGAAACCAAAAACCTGCTATCCGACTTTAAAGGCCAGCGGCTGTACATAGGCGCTAAGGGCAGCGGCGCGGATACGCTTGCACGCACGCTGTTGCAAGCCAATGGAATCAAGCCCGATGGCAGCACCACGCTGATCAACACGCTTGCCATCGATCCTGAGAAAGCGTTGCTGGAAAATCGTGTCGATGCCATTTTTCTGATGGGAGAAACGACCCCGATAGATTCGTTGCGCCATCTGATGCATACGCCGGATGTCCACGTTTTTAATTTCACCCAGGCAGATGGCTATACCCGTCGCATCAACTATTTGAACAAGCTGGAAGTACCCAAAGGTTCGCTCGATTTTGGCCGGAACATTCCCGGCGACAATCTCTATCTGATCGGTCCTACGGTCGAACTCGTCGCCCGTGAAAGCCTGCATCCGGCGCTATCCGATCTGTTGCTGGAAGCCGCCAGAGAGGTGCACAGCGCTGCATCCCCCTTCAAGAAACGCGGCGAATTTCCCGCACCGCTGGAGCACGAATTTCGCATCAGCGAGGATGCGGCGAGATTTTACGAATCAGGCAAGAGTTTCCTGTATCGCACTTTCCCCTTCTGGGTCGCGAGCCTGATCACGCGCGCGCTCACCATTATCGTGCCGCTTGCGCTGTTCGTGATACCCGCATTACAGGTGGTTCCGTCTGTCTATCGCTGGCGGCTGGAGTCGCGCATTTACCGCTGGTACCGGGCGCTGCTGGATATCGAACGCGACGCATTCAAACCTTCTGCTGATCAGAAAAGACGCGAGGAACTTTTGCGTCACCTTGATCACATCGAACATACGATCAACAAAATCGTCGTGCCGGCTTTCTGCGGCCACCTGTTCTATGAACTGCGCCTGCACATCAATTTTGTCCGGGCAAGATTGCTGTCCGGGCACTTGCCCGCAGAATCAAATCCGTCGGGAAACAGTTTGCGTGAATGATGAGAAAGTCTGGATCAGAGGTGGCTGACGGTATGCAATCGGATGCCCAGTCGCTTTTTTTTCAGGGAAGCCGCCAAATGGAAGCCGGCGATTTTGCCGGCGCCGAAAGCAGCTTTGAACAGGCTATACAAATTTTCCCCGATTTTGCTGAAGCGTATGTCAATCTGGGTCTGTTGCTGGAAAAACGCGGCAAAATGGAATCAGCCGAGGCCTGCTACCGCCGTGCCATCGAACTGAACTGTGAATATTCGCAGCCCCATCTCAATCTGGGCGTGCTGCTTGCAAAGCAGAAGCGATTCATTGAGGCTGAAGCTGCCTACCGGCAGGCCATCGCACTCAAGCCGCACTCTGCTGCTGCCTGGTCGAATCTGGGCGTACTCTGTGCCTGTATGCAACGCGAGGCTGAAGCCGAACGGTGTCAGCGCACCGCGATGTTTCTGGATGCTGACTATGCAATGGCTCGTTTTAATTTGAGCTACCTGCTGTTGCGCCAGGGCCGGTTTGAGGAAGGCTGGTTTTGTCTGGAGGCGCGCACCGGGTATGCTGGGTTGGCTGAGTATCTGACCGTCCCCGGGTGGCAGGGAGAATCGCTTGCCGGCAAATCCATACTGGTAGGCTATGAAGCGGGCCATGGTGACATGATTCAGTTCTGCCGTTACGTGGCTGTTCTGAAGGAGAGGGGCGCATCGGCAGTCACTCTGCTTTGTCATCCGCCCTTGAAGGCCTTGTTCGCAACGCTGGCAGGCGTCGATGCGGTCATTTCATTCGACGAGCCGCTCCCTGCGTCAGGCTGGGATTTATGGACGCCGCTGATGAGCATCCCCTTTCATTGCAAGACGCGTCTGGACAGCGTTCCGGCAGCGTTGCCCTATTTGCATGCTGCAAAAAATCGCATCGAAAAGTGGGCGCCGCTGATTCCGGAAAACGGCTTTCGTGTCGGCCTGGTGTGGAAGGGCAGTCCGCTGTTCGAAAATGATGCCGATCGATCACTGCCGACGCTGTCAGTGCTGGCACCGCTCTGGTCTGTCCAGGGTGTGACTTTTGTCAGCCTGCAAAAGGGCGCGGGTGAAAACGAAGCGCCACCTGAAGGAATGCGGTTTGAAAGAATCGGCCCTCAGTTGAGTGATTTTGCCGATACTGCCGCAGTTGTGTCGCTGCTTGATCTGGTTATTTGTGTCGATACGGCGGTGGCGCATCTGTCAGGGGCGTTTGGCAAACCCTGCTGGGTTCTGCTGCCCGAATACAAGACCGACTGGCGCTGGCTGACAGAACGCACCGATACGCCCTGGTATCCCGGCGTGATGCGGCTTTTTCGTCAGTCTGTTGCGGGAGACTGGACGCCTGTTGTGGACGAAGTCGTCAGCGCGCTTGAACAGCTGGTTCAAAGCGCGAATGCGCCGTAACCGGTCTATTCACGTATTCCAATGAATTCCGCCACTCATTCCAATCTCAAACCAGCCAGAAATTTCAACTGCAAAATTCTATTTGTTCAGTACCGCGATTTGAACAGCGGTTTTGGTTCATATTGCAGACGTTCATCTTGATGCGGCGTGACAGGCGGCAAACGAGACATTGCGGTTATAGCCAATCTGCCTTGTGACTATCCGCTTTTACGCACACTGGCGTTACACCGCATCCAGTCAGTCACTATTTTGGATGAGGCCACTTGCGTACCGGCGGACTTTTCTATCGATGAGCAGATTAACATTGGGAAATTCGGCTTTGGACATGGCGAACTGATTCAGTTGGAAGCCATTTTTTATAGTGCCATGGGAAATCACATGTTCGAAACCGCGTTAAGCCACGATCAAACCATCACCAAACAGGAAAATGGATCATTTCGCCTGACAGCCACGGTTGCCGACACACCTCAACTTGTCTGGTGGCTACTGGGATTAAGCGATAGCGTTGAAGTCATCAAGCCTGAATAACCATGGCGGACACAATTGAAAAAATGCAAAGCCGGTACAAGCCATAATATCTTCCCCAGCCAAGATGTTGTGCTAGGCTTAAAAATCCTGTGAAATTGACCAGCATCATCGAATACGCTTGATAAGCGCCGAAAATAGCTCTATATTTAACTCCTATTTATTTGAGGATATTTTCATGGAAGCGATATACGCAGATCTTTCAATCAGCATGTCCGAGTTTAAAAAGAATCCATCGCAAATTCTACGTTCGGCTGGCGAACGTCCCGTTGCAGTTCTCAATCACAATCGCCCTGCATTTTATATGATTACCCCAAGTGTTTATGAAGCGCTGATTGATCGCAATGAAGACCGCGCATTGACCAATATTGCACGTCAGCGTCTTGCACTGAAAGATTCAGCGATTGAAGTCAATATTGATGAAATCTAAACCGGACGTGCAACATAAATATCGGCTGAAATTCATTCCAGCAGCACTGGATGAATGGAATGCTCTAGACGGCAGCATCAAGGACCCGCTGCGTAAGGCACTCAAAAAGAGATTGGACGAACCCCATGTTGCGGGTTCACAACTACATGGCGAACTGCACGGGTGCTACAAGATCAAGCTGCGAAAGATCGGTTACCGACTTGTTTATAGCGTTGAAGATGACATGCTGGTGGTACTGGTACTTTCAGTAAACAGACGTGATGGACTGCTGGTCTATACGAATGCAGAAAAACGACTGTAATAAATCAAAGATATGTACAAAAAATCAAAACTGACAGCAAAGATGCCAAAATTCAGGGACGATGGCAATTTCTACTATCTGCTTTGCTTCAGTAAGCAGTCGTTCCCGGTCAGCAACTTGAATGGCGGGTAATGGCACCTAGCAGTCCATGGCGTAAGCATATTTGCGTGTCATTCTACGACTGCTTACGTGACAACACCAGTTATTCAAATCCGACAACAGCACCGCTGAGAATTCGCGCGCACATCGTCCGCATATTCATGGATATAACTTCAGCGCCCGCTCGCGGTAACCGGATTCACGCAATTCACTTTGCCGTCGCGCATCGGCGACGACCCGGTCGAGGCGCGCGTGGTCTGGAGGTCTGGTCATGAAGGTTCTCCTCTAAATAAACCCGATGAAACATAAAATTGTAACTAATTGATTAATAATTATATTTTATCCCATGCGAGCGCATCTGCATCAAGCAAGCGCTGTTTGATAAATTGCAACGCCGAAGCCAGATTCGCCAGCGCTTCAGGGGAGGGAGCTTCGCCCAGTTCGAATGATTCACCCTTGATGCATAAAACGAACGTATCGGGTGGCACCTGATGATAGAACTGCGCATAGACCTTGAGCAAGGCTTCGGGCGCCAGCGCATGGCTGTACAGCACCGGTTCGTTATTGGCTTGCAAACGATAAAAGGCAAAAGGTGCGCGCGTATCCATACCTGCGTCGATGAACAGGATCAATTTTCTGTCCTTCATGTCCATCGCGTGTTCGATCTGAAACTGAAAGTCTTCAATCAGTTCAAATTGTTCAACAAACCCTTGACCCTTCTCCCTGCCCACGTCTTCTGAACTTAACCAGGCATCCAGTTCCCGCAACAGCAGCGGCCCCAGCGCATCGTCCCCGCGCGATTCGTTTCCGACGGCAAAAATCAGGACAGGCACCGCCGTCATGTGCTGAGGATTCCGTCACTGGTACGCGACAGGCTGGAGAGTTGTTCGCCGGCCTCATTCAGCACTTCGACTTGCAGCGGCATTTTGCCCAGCGCATGGGTGGCGCAGGACAGGCACGGGTCAAACGCGCGCACTGCGACTTCGATATGATTGAGCAGGCCTTCGGTGATTTCATGGCCGTGCAGATATTGCTGCGCGACGCGTCGCACCGCCTCGTTCATCGCCTGATTGTTATGCGTAGTGGAGACGATCAGATTGCACATGGTGACCAGATCGTTCTCGTCCACCCGGTAGTGATGGATCAACGTGCCGCGCGGCGCTTCGATCACGCCAACCCCCTCAAAACCGCGCTCTCCGGTCACGATCAGATCACTGCCGGTGATGTCATCGTCGTGCAGCAGATCCTTGATCATCTCGGCGGCATGCAACATCTCGATCATCCGTGCCCAGTGGTAACCGAGCGGTGCGTGCATCGGCATCACGCCACTGTAGGCCATGAACTCACGACGCTCGATCTCCGCCAGCGGTGTGGAAATAAAATCGCAATTCTGTATGCGTGACATGGGACCTACCCGATACCAGCCGCGTTCTGTGCCCAGCGATTTCAGGTAGGGGAACTTCATGTAGCTCCAGTTTTTGACCTCTTCACCGATCAGTTCAGAGTAGTTCTGGTAGTCCACCCCGTCAAACAGGATATGGCCGTTCTCATCCCGTGCGCGCAGTCTGCCGTGATACAAATCAAGCGAACCATCGAAACCCACCATCGAGATGTAGTTGGCGCGAAAAGCCCCGAAGCTGTTGTAGAGTTCCGGATTGTTGTGGTGCAACTCCTTGACCATGTGCACCGCATCCCGGCTCCATGCCACTATCTGGTAGATGTCTTTGAGCAGTTCGTCACGTTCTGTTATCGACAGCGATTTATTCACGCCGCCCGGAACCGAACCTGTGCCGTGGATGCGTTTGCCTGCGGTGTGACGGATCACTTCCTGGCCATACTTGCGCAGCAATATGCCGCGTTTTGCCGTTTCAGGATATTTTTGGGCGATGCCGACGATGTTGCGTTTGGAGATATCGCTGTCGAAACCGAATAGCAGATCGGGTGAGCACAGATGGAAAAAATGCAGCGCATGCGATTGCAGTATCTGGCCGTAGTGCATCAGGCGACGGTTTTTCTCGGCAGCAGGCGTCAGATGTTTTGCACCGACAATGGCGTCCAGCGCCTTGCTTGCCGCCAGATGATGACTCACCGGGCAAATGCCGCACAGACGTTGCACCATCACCGGCACTTCCCAGTAGGGGCGCCCCTGAATAAATTTTTCGAAGCCGCGAAACTCGACGATGTGCAGGCGCACCTGATGTATCTTGTTTTTGTCATCGAGTAAAATCGTGACCTTGCCGTGACCTTCAACACGCGATAGCGGGTCGATGGCGACGCGGCGCAGATTTTCCGGATTCGCGGCAGTTTCTAAAAGTGAAGACATAAAGTACCTTTAATCGTAATGGATCAGGCCGTGGCCGAGTTCGGGCTCTTTACCCGCTAACAGATCTGTCAGTACTTTCCAGATGGCGTCGCTCGAGGGAGGGCAGCCGGGAATGAAATAATCTATTTTCACTACCTCATGTATCGGGTGCACCTTGTCCAGCGGTAACGGCAATTCGGGATCGTTCGGAATGAAGCCGTCAACCAGGCCGTGCTGTGCGTGATAGACCTCTTCCAGAATCGTCGTCAGAGGCAGGTGGTTGCGCTGGGCTGGCAGGCCGCCGTTGATCGCACAGGCACCCAATGCAATCAGAATCTTGCAGTTGGCGCGGAATTCACGCAGCACATGCACGTTCTCGGCATTGCACAAGCCGCCCTCGATGATGCCGATGTCGCAAGGGCCGCAGTGTTTAATATCGGTCAGCGGCGAGCGGTCGAATTCAACCAGTTGCAGCAGATCCAGCAGGCGCTCGTCGATATCCAGAAAGGACATGTGGCAGCCGAAACAACCTGCCAGCGAGGTGGTAGCGACCTTGAGTTTTGCTTTAACAGGAGTGTTCATCTCAACCGCCTTTCACAGTCGGGTGTGGCGGAAGGGTCGCAGTATTGCTGCGGGGACCCACCGGACATGCCCCTTGCGGGTGCGGCGTCGCGCTTATCGGCTGCTCGTCGAAACTGCGCTGACCGATGGGTATCGTGAAACCGACGCGTTTTTTCAGGATCACGCCGACCGGGCAGACGTGCGCCGCCTTGTCGTCACCGCTAAAATCGGTATCTGCCAGGCGACCTGATTTTGCATTGACGATCAAATGGCTCTTGATGCCTCGCCCCGACAAGGCGAACACGTTCTTGCCGTCGACATCGCGACTGGCGCGCACGCACAGCGAACACAGGATACAGCGGTTAAAATCCAGCAGGTATTCCGGATGCGAGGCATCCAGCATTCGGTCCGGAAAGAACTGATCGAAGTGCGGTGACATCATCTTCATTTCATAGGCGGTGGCCTGCAACTGGCAGTTGCCGCTCTTCTCGCAGGACGGGCAGAAGTGATTGCCCTCGACGAACAGCATCTGCAACAACGCACGACGCTCATCGTTGATCTCAATGGTATCGCTTTCGACCACCATGCCGGGTGCAGGATGCTGGGTGCAGGATGCCGTCTGCCGACCGTTGGCTTTCACCGTGCAGAGCTTGCATGAACCGTGCGGCTTGAACTCGGGGTTGAAACACAGATGCGGGATATAAACGCCCGCCGCCATCGCGGCCTGAATGATAGTTTGCCCTTCGTTGTAGGGAATGGTCTTGCCGTCGAGGGTAAAGGTATTACTTTGACTCATGACTTCTCTCCAGATGTGCGCCTGTATCATCGCGTCCAGTCATCTGACGTGCCTGAGACAAGGCGACATCAAGATCGAAAGCCGGGACAAAATCCTTGTGTGCCAGTCGCTTGTCGTAGGCTGGACGGAACTTGGCGATGGTATTCAGCACCGGGTTACAGGCCGAATGTCCCAGTCCGCAGTGACTGGTAGATTGCAACAATACGTTCAACTTCTCGATCTCGGCAAAGTCGTAGGGTGAGCCGTGACCTGCGCTAAGTTTGTCCATCATGTTGGACAGCAAGGATGTGCCGACCCGGCAAGGCGTACAGAATCCGCAACTCTCATGCTTGAAGAAATGTACGAAGTTGCGCGCGACTTCAAACATGTCGCGGCTCTGATCGAACACCATAAATGCGCCCGCCGTCGGGATGTCCTCGAAGGCGATGCACCGGTTAAATTCATCCGGCGCGATACACACGCCGGAAGGACCGCTGATTTGCACCGCCTGTGTGTTGACAGCGCCACAATCGGTCAGCACCTGAGCTACCGTGACGCCGAAGGGATATTCGTACAGACCGGGTCGTTCACAATCGCCTGACACGGAAAGGATCTTGGTCCCGCTGGACGTGTCCGTTCCGATGGCGGCATACCATTCCCCGCCATGCAGTGAGATCAGGCACGAGGCGGCAAAGGTCTCGACGTTGTTCACTACGGTAGGCTGGTTGAGATAGCCATGCGTCACCGGAAAAGGCGGCCGATTGCGCGGTGTGCCGCGTTTGCCTTCCAGCGATTCGATCAGCGCGGATTCTTCTCCGCAGATATATGCTCCTGCGCCGAGATGAATCACGATGTCGAAGTTGAAATCACTGTTGCCGAGAATGTTGTTTCCCAACAGATTCTGGTGGCGGCGATGCTGCAGCACGGCCTGCAAGTGTTCCAGCAGATAACGATACTCACCGCGCAGATAGAGAAAACCCTTTTTTGCACCGATGATACGGGCGCACAGGGTCATGCCCTCGAACACCATGTCGGCGTAGCCGTTCAACAAAACGCGATCCTTAAAAGTGCCGGGTTCTCCTTCATCGGCATTGCACACGACATAGTGCTGTTCACCCTCTGCTTCTCGACAGAATTCCCATTTCATGCCGGTAGAGAAACCAGCGCCGCCGCGTCCGCGCAATTTTGATGTCTTGATTTGCTGCAAGGTCTCGACGGTTCCGTGCTGCAATAGTGCATGTAGCGCCGATCCGGACTTGAACTGGCTGTCAAGCAACACATCAGGGCGCCGGATATTATCCTCGATGGCGAAAAATTCGACAGGCCAGGCGGATAGCGGCACACGCTCGCGGATTAACTCACAGATCGCATTCACCCGGCTTTGCGACAGCCGGTTTATCGCGATGTTGTTGACCTGCATCGCCGGCCCCTGATCGCATAGGCCGGTACAGGATGTGGTGTTGACACTGAGCAATCCATCTTCGGATATCTTGCCAGGCTCCACCCACAACTGGCTGCACAGGCTTTCCATCAGATCCATGTTGCCCAGCATACGGTCGGTGATGTTGTCGGAGAACAATACGCGATAGCAGCCTTGCGGTTGCAGGTAAATAAATGAATAAAATCCGGCCACGCCTTCGATTTTCGAGCGGGGAAGTTGTAACTGCGAACTTAAGTGATCGATCGCGTCGGAATGGATGTATCCGTAATGTTCCTGAGCCTTGATGAGTATTTGAAGCAGATCGTTCGCGTTATGACGGTGAACGCTGAGTATCGGATTCAGGTAAGCGGCATGCGTGTCGATTGGGCTGACCATGAGAACACTTTCAATGGGTTTAAATTGTCGGATACAATTTTTCTGGTTACGCGGCTGATTCTACAAAACTGATTTAATGCGCATCACGCGATTTTAAACTGGATCGTTATCTGAACCGTCATATCATAAAGCAATGGGGTGACAAATTTATTGCATTATCAATTATGCGGGTAGGGTGAAATAACTGAAACGGCCGCGACCGCTGTGCTTGGCGGCATACATTGCGATATCGGCATTCTTGAGCAGTTGCTCCGTATTGTCTCCGTCAGCGGGATAGATCGTAATGCCGATACTGGCCGAAATGTCGATATCGGCGCCTTCGATTGTGAATGGATCATTAAGTTTTCGGATGATGGTTCCGGCGATTTTTCCGGCGTAAATCGGGTCGGCAATCTGCGACAGGATCACCGTAAACTCATCCCCACCCATTCTGGCAACGGTATCCATTTCACGCACACACTGATTGATGCGCAGGGCCGCCGCCTGCAGCAGCTTATCGCCCGTATGATGTCCGAGGATATCGTTAATTTCCTTGAAGCGATCGAGGTCAATAAACATCAGCGCGAAAGAATTCTTGCTGCGGTTCGCAATTTTAATGCTTTGCGCCATCCGGTCGCGGAACAACCGCCGGTTAGGCAAATGCGTCAACTGGTCATAATTGGCCTGCTTCCATACAAGTTCGTCGGCCTGTTTTTTTTCTGTAATGTCGGAAAAGATCGCCACATACAGGCGCGTCGATCCATCGTCGTTGTAAATCACATTGATGCACAGCCACTCGGCATACAATTGACCACTTTTTCGTAAATTCCATACTTCTCCGTCCCAGTGCCCCTTCGTTTTCAGTAAATGCCACATCTGCTGATAAAATTCTTTCGGTTGCTTATCGGATTTAAGCAGATTGGGGTTTTTCCCGATGACCTCATTGCCGGTGTAACCGGTTAATTTCGTAAAAGCCGGGTTCACTGTGATGATGCGGTTATCGGCGTCGGTGACCACCATGGCTTCGCTGCTGGACTGAAAAATGGTGGCCGCCAGTTTCATATCGTCAGCATACTGGCGGATATGTTTGTGGGACAGGCGCAAATCAAGATGCGCCATGACATTGTCGGCCAGCACTTTAATCGCATCCAGTTGCGATGCGTCCAGCACACGGGGTATGCGATCGATAACGCACAGCGTACCCAGATGATAGCCCTGTGAGGTAATCAGCGGAAAACCGGCGTAAAACCGGATGTCCGGTGCGGAGGCTACCAGCGGATTATCAAAAAAACGTTCGTCTTTTGTTGCATCCGGGACGATCATTGCGTCGTCCTGAAGGATGGCATGGGCGCAAAATGCGACCGATCTCGGGGTTTCTCTGGCATCAATTCCGGTGATGGCCTTGAACCATTGCCGTTGTTCATCTACCAGGCTGATTGCGGCAATAGGCGTTTTGCAAATGTAGGACGCCAGCTGCACCATGTTGTCAAATGCGGTTTCCTGAGCCGTATCAAGGATGTCGTAATTCCTGAGTGCCTCAAGGCGCTCATGTTCGTTACCGGGAAGAGAGGCGATTTTCATTTGATATGTCTGCTTTTAAGCCGGGTTGAGTCGGGGTGAAGCGCTTCTGTACATATGTTGCAGGGCGGTCATTGTCTGCTGGAACATCCTACTCTTCGGATGTAGCAGAAGCAATGATTATCAGGCCTGTATTCAGGTATTGCCGGAGGGAGCTGAAGTGGAAAATTCAACGGGGTCTTCCACCCTTATTGAACGGGCATGAACCGCAACGTCTTTGCCTGATATTTATTGGAAAATGGACCGTTTAGCGTAATCAATCCCTTACCTTGCATTTCCCCGATAGGGTACACTTCGCAGTGCGTTAATCTTGCCATCACATCATGACCCAGCCCAACCCCGTCGAAAATACACCCGACCATAAAGTCGCCTTCCTGAATAGTGTTTTTCTGTTTGCCGGAATTGTGGCGCTGGGAATGGCTTTGTATCGCTGGCAGACCAGCGCTGTGATGGGTATGGCCGATGCTGTTTTTGCGATCTGCAATTTTTCGCTTATTTATTACCTCCGGCGACATCAAGCACGTGCAGCAATCGTCAGTTCGATCGCACTGGCGCTTTCCTATTTTCTGTTTACAGCTCTTTATCTGTTGGCCAGCTATAATTCGACGCGCATCTCGCTGTTCTTTCTGCTGGCGGCTTCGGCTTTTTTTCTGAAAGGCAGAAAGATCGGTTTTGCCTGGCTGATGCTGATTCTCGCAACGATTGTGGTCGGACATTTTCTGCCCGGTTTCAATACCGCTTATTCCCATATCGATATCGTCACGTCTTGTCTGTATCTGATGGCGTTCTATTTCGTGATTCGCAACTACGAGATATTCAATGAAAAAACCTATGGACTGGAGCGTGAAAAGGAGGTGCTGCGCCGCAGTGAGGCGCTGTTTCGTACGCTGGTCGAACGCGGCAGTGACATCATCGCCATTATTTCCGATACAGGTCTGGTGCGTTTTATTTCGCCCTCAGTCGAACAGGTGCTGGGTTTTACAACCGGTGAAATCACTGACAGGCACATCAATGAATTGATTCATACGGATGAGCAGGCTAAAGCTGAAATGGCGCTTTCCGGCTTGCAGATTCATGCAGACGGATGCGTTCCGGAGAAATTGGAATTTCGCCTGAGACATAAAGACGGCAGCTATCGCAATATCGAGATGACAGGTCGTAATCTGACCAATAATCCGGTGGTCGCCGGCATCGTGCTGAATGTCCGCGATATTACCGAACGTAAACGGGCAGAGGATCAGCTGCGTCTGACGGCCAAGGTGTTTTCGAATACGCTGGAAGGCATTACGATCACCGATGCGTCCGGCAATATCATCGATGTCAATGAAGCCTATTGCAAGATTTGCGGCTATACCCGAGAAGAACTGATCGGAAAAAATCCGCGCATGCTGCAATCGGGCCTGCAAAGCCGTTCGTTTTATGAATCCATGTGGCAATCGATTACGGCTAGCGGTCATTGGGCAGGAGAACTCTGGAACCGAAAAAAGGATGGCGAGGTTTATGCCGAGTGGCTGAGTGTTGCGGCCATTGCCAATGAAGCCGGACAAGTCACACACTATGCCGGCATCGCTTCCGATATCACGCTGATCAAGCATCACGAAAAACAACTGGAACGCATTGCGCACTACGACGCGCTGACGGGTATTCCGAACCGTACCCTGCTGGGCGATCGCATGAAACAGGGTATTGCCAGGACTTCACGAGAACAGAATATGATGGCGATCTGTTATCTGGATCTGGACGGATTCAAGCCGATCAACGATACGATGGGGCATGAGGCAGGCGATCACGTATTGATCGAGATTGCACAGCGCATCCAGAATACGATACGCGGAGGGGATACGGTTGCGCGTCTTGGTGGGGACGAGTTTGTCATCCTGTTGCAGGGTCTGGAGCGCGGTGAGGAATGCAGCCGAACGCTTCATCGCCTGCTTGCAGCCATTGCCGAACCGATCGAGATGATGTCTACATCCATCGTGGTCAATGCCAGCATTGGTGTCAGCGTCTACCCGCTCGACGACGAAGATTCGGATACGCTGCTGCGCCATGCGGATCAGGCCATGTACGTGGCCAAGCAGTCGGGAAAAAACCGTTTCCACATCTATGATCCCGCGCTGGATCAGCGTGCCCGCAGCCAGCATGAGTTGCAGAATAAAATCCGCCAGGGCCTCCTGAACAACGAGTTCGAGCTGTATTACCAGCCGAAAATCAACATGCTTGACCGGCAGTTGATTGGCGCAGAGGCCTTGATACGCTGGAATCATCCCGAAATGGGTTTGTTGTCTCCGGCAAGATTCCTGCCTGCGATTGAAAGTTCTGAACTCGACATCGAACTCGGAGAATGGGTGCTCGCCTCCGCGCTGCAACAGATGGAGGCGTGGTGCGTTGCAGGACTGGATGTCGAAATCAGCGTGAATATTTCAGCTCATCATCTTGAATCGGCAAATTTTGTTGAAAAGTTACAGCAACAACTGTTGCGTCATCCCGATATACCGGCGCATCGTTTTCAGATTGAGGTTCTGGAAACTGCAGCGCTGGAGGATATCGGTGAAGTGTCGATCATCATCGAAGCTTGCAAGAAACTCGGCGTGAGCTTTGCACTGGATGATTTCGGTACGGGATATTCTTCATTGTCCTATCTTAGTCGTCTGCCGGTTGATGTGCTAAAGATCGATCAATCCTTTATGCGCAATCTGACGACGAACAAAGGCGATCATGCCATCGTGCTGGGGATTATTGCACTCTCTCGGGCCTTCGAGCTAAAGACGGTGGCGGAAGGTATTGAAACTGAAGAACAGTTTAATCTGCTGCTGGAAATGGGGTGTGATATCGGTCAGGGCTACGCGATTGCCCGTCCGATGCCGGCAGCCCGGCTGATGGCATGGCGCAGCGGTCATACTTTGTTTTCAGATAATTTATAATTTACCCGGAGATGACACCTACAATGCACCACAACGTCGGTACCCTGCAGTCGCTGCCTGCCATGCCTGAAACTGCCCGTGAAATCCTGTCTATTGAACTGGCATCGGACAGGGGCAATGAGCTGCTGCTCAAACTGATTGAAAAGGATCCGGCCATTTCGGCCAGGATTGTCGGTCTGGCCAATTCTCCGCTGTTCGGCACATCAAGAAAAATCATGACCGTCGGGGATGCTGCGACGGTACTGGGTATCAAACGCGTCAAGATGGTTGCATTAGGTTTTGCGATGATGTCATCCGTTACCCGTAATCTGCCAGGCCTTTTGAATGTGCGGCAACTTTGGCAGCACAGCATGGCTGTTGCGCTGGCGATGGATGCACTGTCCAAGGCGATGCCACAGGAAATGCGTCCGCCGGATGAGGATATTTATCTTGCCGGGCTGTTGCACGATATCGGTTTTCTGGTACTGGAATATGTGGAACCTGAACTCAGCAACCGTTTTCATGCACGTCTCCTTGAAGAAGGCGTGGCGATGGACGCCGAGATTGAGGCCGAGATGCTGGAGATTAATCACTGTGAGTTAGGCGCGCTGCTGGCTGAACACTGGAACCTGACAGATGCCATCATTGCCGTGTTACGCCACCATCATAAGGCGGCAGAAACAGGGAAGACGCTGATTGCCATGACAAATCTGGCTGAAAAGTTGTTGCCTACTTTCGGTAGCAATGAGCAAAAACTTTCAGGTATCGAGCTTTGCGAATGGCAGGCACTGGGTATTGCGGAAGATCGTGTGGAGGCGGTCGAAGCGGCCATGCGCGCGCGTGCTGAAGAGATTGCATCGGCTTTCTCCTGATTTTCTGTGACCCGACATTGTTTTTTATAAAAAACTATTTTAAAACAAGGACTTGAAATGTGTCTGGCTATTCCCGCCCGAATCGAACAACTTCTCGCCGGTGACAGCGCTATCGTCAATCTGGGCGGAGTGAAGAAGGAAATATCACTGGCACTGGTGGAGGATGTTGCGATAGGTGATTATGTGATCGTGCATGTCGGCTACGCGCTGCAAAAACTCGATCCGGATGAAGCTGAACGCACGCTGGCACTGTTCGCTGAGATGGACGATTTTCAGCGCGGAACATCGGCATGAAGTATCTGGATGAATTCCGCAATGGCGAACTGGCATCGATTATCGCCGCCAACATTGCGCGTGAGGCATGTCCTGCCGGAATATATCGACTGATGGAGTTTTGCGGCGGCCATACTCATGCCATTTCGCGTTATGGTCTGGCCGATTTGCTGCCCGCACCGGTCCGGTTGATTCATGGGCCAGGCTGTCCGGTGTGCGTTTTGCCGATTGGCCGCATCGATCAGGCGATCAGGCTGGCGAGTGATCACGGTGTGATTTTGTGCACTTACGCCGATACCCTGCGTGTTCCGGCATCCGGTAATTTGACGCTGATGCGCGCCAAGGCAGCAGGATCGGACGTGCGGATGATCTATTCGACACAGGATGCGTTGAAGATCGCGCGAGATAACCCGGAGCGGCAGGTGGTTTTTCTGGCGATCGGTTTCGAGACCACCACGCCGCCCACTGCCGTTGCAATCAAACAGGCGGCAGCTGAGGGGCTGAAAAATTTCAGCATCCTGTGCAACCATGTGTTGACGCCTGCGGCAATGCATGCCATTTTGGATGTTGAAGGCAGCGTATCGCTGGACGGTTTTATCGGGCCAGCGCATGTCTCCACCGTGATCGGCAGCAAACCCTATGAGGTGTTCGCCACTGATTATGCCAAGCCGGTGGTGATTGCCGGATTTGAACCGCTGGATGTGATGCAGGCGATTCTGATGCTGATACGCCAGATCAACAGCCAAAGAAACAATGGCAGCGCGGCAGTGGAAAACGAATTCACCCGCGCGGTGACCCGCGACGGCAATCAAAAGGCGCAGGTGCTTGTTTCAGAAGTATTTGAATTAAAAGATTTTTTTGAATGGCGCGGTTTGGGAAGTTTGCCAAACAGCGCCTTGAAGCTGCGCCCGGAATTTGCCGGATACGACGCGGAAATCAGATTTGGCGTTGATTATGTTGCCGTGCCCGATCATAAGGCATGCGAATGTGCGGCGATTCTCAGAGGTGAAAAACGCCCGCAGCAATGCAAAATTTTCGGCAACGTTTGTACGCCGGAGAATCCAATCGGTTCATGCATGGTGTCAAGCGAGGGCGCATGCGCGGCGCATTATTCCTACGGCAGGTTTCGTGAGGTGAGTAATTGAATATAAACTATATTCGTCCGCTGGATTTCAAAAATGGGCGCATCGAGATGCAGCACGGTTCAGGCGGCCGTGTGACTGCGCACCTGATCAATGAGCTGTTTGCAAAGGCGTTTGACAACCCTTATCTGGCTGAAGGAAACGATGGTGCGGTGCTGCCGCCTGTATCCGGGCGTCTTGTGATGTCGACCGACAGTCATGTGGTCTCACCGTTGTTTTTCGCCGGGGGCGATATCGGTAGTCTGTCGGTGCACGGCACGATCAACGATGTTGCGATGATGGGCGCTGTGCCGCTGTATCTCTCTGCGGCTTTCATACTCGAAGAAGGATTTTTGCTCTCAGACCTGAAACGCATCGTCGAATCCATGGCGCATGCGGCACAAGAGGCAGGCGTACCCATTGTCACCGGCGATACCAAGGTGGTGGAGCAGGGCAAGGGCGACGGGATTTTTATCACCACGACCGCTGTCGGTATGGTGCGCGACGGGATTACCCTGTCTGGCAATCTGGCGCAGGCTGGCGACAAAATATTGCTGTCCGGCCCGGTAGGCGATCATGGCATGGCGGTGCTCTCGCAACGCGAGAATCTGAGTTTCGATGCGCCTATCGTCTCCGATACTGCGGCGCTACACGGTCTGGTCTCTGCGATGCTCGATTCCGGTGCGGGGTTGCGCGTGTTGCGCGACCCGACACGCGGTGGAGTTGCGACCACGCTGAATGAAATTGCACAGCAGTCAGGTGTGGGTATGTTGCTCAATGAGGCGGCAATTGCAATTAACAAGCCGGTGGAAGCGGCATGCGAGTTTTTAGGCCTGGACCCGTTATATGTCGCCAATGAAGGTAAACTCATCGCGATTTGCGCGCCGGAAGATGCGGTGCGCTTGCTTGCCGTGATGCGCGCGCATCCGCTGGCACGTGATGCCGCCATTATCGGCGAGGTGCTGGCAGATTCACATGGCTTCGTGCAGATGATCACGCGTCTTGGCGGACGGCGCATCGTAGACTGGCTGGCAGGCGAACAACTGCCGAGGATTTGCTAGGAAGTATGTGGTTCTATGTGATTTGTAGTGGGTACTTTGAATTCACATTCTGCCGGGGGCAGCCCGGCGGCTGGTTACTTTCTTTTGAGTCGCCAAAAGAAAGTAACCCAAGAAAAGGCGCCCCCGGTTTGCCGCACCTGCCTGCCTGTTTGACAACAGGCAGGCGTACCCTCGATAGTCAACAAACGTCGGGGCTGCGGAACTCGCACGATCCGCTTGCGGCCACGTGCTCAAATGCCGCAAAGGCATTCCCACGGAATATAAGGCGATAAATCGCCTATTCCTGAATGAACAGTCCTCGCCCAACTGCACCGCTGTTTGCTGACTGTCTTCGGCGGCGCACAGGGGGTGATAGAAACCGGGTTCATCGTACTATTCCCGCTGAAATTTTCGTATTACCTACGTATTTCATATAGAGCCAGGTATGTCGGACTTCTTTCGCAAGTGCGACAGACTTTTAGTGCCGTTTTAGCAAGGGTTGATAGCCCAGGCTGGATTTCAGATTCGCCGCGCTCAGACGTGCTTCTTCCAGGCTGG